>JABWAK010000153.1 GCA_013361065.1 Bacteroidota bacterium | reverse complement strand
GCCATCGGTCCGGCCGTGCACCACCAGCGGTCCTCCTCCTTCAGGTCGAACACGTCCTTGAGCGTCGCATGCACCCCCACGGAGTATCCGCCGTGCGTGTGGAGGATGGCCTTCGGTTTTCCCGTCGTGCCGGAGGTGTAGAGGATGAAGAGGGGATCTTCGGCGTCCATCACTTCGGTCTCGCACCGCATCGGATTGCGGGTGAGGGGGAGGGACATCAGTTCGTGGTACCAGTAGTCGCGTCCCTGCTCCATCATCACGTCGAGGCCGAGATGCCGCACCACCACCACGTGCTCCGGCGCGCCGCTCCGTTGCAGCGCTTCGTCCACGATCTTCTTCAGTTCCACCTTCTTGCCGTTCATGTTCCCGCCGTCCGCCGTGATCACCACTTTGGATTCGGAGTCCTCGATGCGTCCATGCAGCGCTTCCACGGAGAATCCGCCGTAGACCACGGAGTGGACAGCGCCGATCTTGGCCGTGGCGAGCATCGCGATGACCGTTTCCGGGATGCGAGGCATGTAGATGGTCACACGGTCCCCCTTCACAACACCCATGCTCTTGAGCACATTGGCGAACTTGCAGACCTCGCGGTTGAGCGCATTGTACGACATCGTCCGCAGGTCCCCTTTCTCGCCTTCCCAGATGAGTGCGAGTTTGTTGCGGCGCCAGGTCTTCACATGACGGTCCAGGGCGTTCAGGACGATATTGGTCTTGCCGCCGGTGAACCACTGATAGAACGGCTTGTTGGAGTCATCCAGGACGGTGTGCCATTTCTCGTACCACTCCAGTTCCTCCGCACGCTTCGCCCAATAGGACTGGATATCCTTCGCCGCTTCCGCGCGGACCTTCTCCGGGTCCGGGACGTTCGCAGCGGCGACGATCTCCGGTGAGGGATAGTACATCTCATCCTGGGCAGGGTTCTGACTGACCGGTGTTTCCTTCATGGAAGTGCTCCTTGTAAATGGTGGTGGACCGCGGCGGGGACCGTCCAACGGTGTGGGGAAGTATAGTGAAGAGTGGGGTTTTTTGCAAGGAAGGCACCGGGACTTCTTGCTCTGTAACGTATCCGGTGCTATCTTCCATCCATGCTGCGTTCTATCCTTCTCTTTTTCATCTGTTCTCTGCCGCTCACGGCGCAATCGCTGAAGTTCCGGCATCTCGGTATCGAGCAGGGGCTCTCACAGTCCTCGGTGATGTGCATGCTGCAGGACAGCGATGGTTTCCTCTGGTTCGGTACATGGGACGGTTTGAATCGTTACGACGGCTACACATTTGTCCATTACCGACACGATCCTCAGGATTCTTCCACCCTCTCCAACAACAGCATCATTGCCATGGCGGAGGCGCCGGACGGTAAACTCTGGATCGGAACTGCAACGAGGGGCATCAATGTGCTGGACCGCCGCAACGGTGAGGTTCAGCGTCTGCCGCTCTATCCGACCGATGTCGTCGGTCCGTCCGTCTTCCACATGATCGATTCGTTCACGATGGCGGTCGGGATGATCCATGGTGTCCTGAAATACGACATCCGTGATCCGATGAAGACCCCGGTGCATGAGCAAAGCGACTCGCTGGCGATTTATTATCTGAACGACAAGGACCGGACGGAGTGGACCGTTCAACTGAACGGGATTATCCGCCGTTCTGCATCAGGCCGGCGAACCTTCCATCCATTCGATCCGGCAGCCCTGGGTCTGCCGGCGTCATCCACATTGTTCCATCTGTATTCCGATCGGTATGGAACTCTGTGGGTCAGCACATTCGGCGGCGGATTGATTCAGTTCGATGCCGATCGTTCAGAATTCCGTCGGCCGAATTTCGCTCGTCTGGGTCTGACCAGCCGAACGGTCCGTTTCGTTACGGAGGACCGGCAGGGACGCTTCTGGGTTGGAACAGAGGATGGATTGTTCCGCGCCGTGTTCTCGGGGGAAGGGGCGCAACGACGCATCCTCCGGTTCGAACACTTTCGACGGGAGACGGAGGATCCGAACAGTTTGAGCAGCAATGCGGTCTATTCGTTAATGGAGGACAGGACCGGTGTGATCTGGATCGGAACGAATGTCGGTCTCAATACTCTACTGCCCGAGCGGAAGCGGTTCACCACGGTGAAGAACACCTCTCTCTTGGGTAAGGAATTCCATTCCCATTTTCCTGTCGCCATCTTCGATGACGGCGATTCGATCCTCTGGGTGAGTACACAAAAGCACCTGTACCGGTTTGACGGCCGGCATGGTGCTTGGCACCGGTATTCCTCCCGCACGACCGGTTTATCCAATGATCAGGTATACAGGATCTTCAAGGATTCGCAGGCCCGCCTGTGGGTTGCTACGCGATTTGGCTTGAATTTGTACCATCCTGGGAATGACCGGTTCGAGTCCATCATCTTTCCCGGACCGGAGAAAGACCTTCCGTTCATGAACCGTATCTTCGATATGACGGAGGATGAGGACGGTAAGTTGTGGCTGGCCACTATCCGCGGTGTGGTCCGGTACGATCCTGCCACCGGCCGCTCGGATCGGTACCTCGATGCGGCTGCAGCCGATTCTCAGCGGTACAATTACATCATCTCGCTCAATGCACATAAAGAACATCTCTGGGTCGGTACGAACGCCAAAGGTCTGGTTCGGCTGCGGCGTTCGGACGGCGGCATCGATACGGTGCTGATGCCGGTGAACAGTTCGGCAGCCGGAGGGGCGTACATGGAACTCTACCGTGATTCGCACGACATCCTGTGGGCTGCCACGATGGGGCAAGGGATCATCCGCATCGATGAACGCGAAAAGGAGATATCCGTTCGGCGGTATTCCGTCCGCGAGGGTCTCCCAAACGACTATGCTTACGGGATCCTCGAGGATGAGCAGGGGCATCTTTGGATATCCACGAACAATGGTCTCGCACGGTTCGATCCGGAGACGGAACAGTTCACGACATACACGACCAGGGACGGGCTGCCAACCAATGAATTCAACCAGAATTCATTCCATCGATCACCGGATGGTTCGATGTACTTCGGCGGTATCAACGGGATCGTGCGTTTCCATCCGCGCGATATCCGGCATAATGATATCCCGCCGCCGGTGGTGATCACCTCCTTCGCGGTGACGAACGATCCGAGACCGGACCTGCTGCGCCGCGGTGAGGCGGTACTGAAGCACACGGAGAATTACTTCTCGTTCGAATTCGCTGCTCTCTGCTTCGAAGTGCCGGCGAACAACCGGTACGCCTATAAACTGGAAGGGCTGGAAGTGGAGTGGAACGAGGTCGGAACGCGCCGGTTCGCGAACTATACGGATATCGATCCCGGTGAATATACGTTCCGGGTGAAAGGGACGAACAATGACGGCGTCTGGAACGAACAAGGGGCGTCGTTCCGTATCGTCATCGTTCCGCCGTTCTATGCCACTGTCTGGTTCCGGGTGCTTGTGGCGCTTGCGGTGATCGGCGGTGTGGCCGGCGGTGTGCGGTATGCTGCGGCCAGGAAATACCGGCGGACGATCGAGGCGCTGGAACAACAGAAGCGCCTGCTGGAGGAACGGCAGCGTGTGCGGGACAAGATCGCGCGCGACCTCCACGATGACCTGGCCTCCACGGTCGGGAGTGCAGGACTATTCATCGAGACGGCGAAACGGACATTATCCGACGATCCGGCGCAGTCCCGTGAATTCCTGGAGAAGACCAGCAGCATCCTGACCGAGGCGGAAGAGGCGATGAGCGATATCGTCTGGTCGGTCTCGCCGAAGCATGATACCGTCCAGAGCCTTGCCGTGCGCATCCGTATCGTTACGACCGACCTCTGCCGCGCGAACGGTATCAGCGGAACGGTCGAGATGAATGGCAATTTGGATCAACCGCTGACCGATGACGTCCGCCGGGGCCTCTATCTTATCTTCAAGGAAGCACTCACCAACAGCGTCCGTCATTCCCGCACGGCCTCCGTGGAGGTCAGTATCGGAGCGGATGGAAACGAGGTGCTCTTGTCGGTGAAGGATCATGGTATCGGTTTCGATATCTCCTCTCGTCAGGAGACGCTGGGAGGGAACGGCATGGTCAATATCCGCAAGCGGGCGGAGGAGATCGGGGCGCAGTGTACCATCACGTCCGTGCCGGGGAAAGGGACCGCAGTGGAGATACGCAAAGAATTGACCCAGTTGGGTCATTGAACGGGATGAGAATTCGAGTGAGATTGGCGTTACCATGACCACGAACCCTGCTCCTATCCGCGTAGCGATCGTTGAGGACCATGCCGATTTCCGGGACGGTCTTCGCCTGATGCTCTCGTCGTCCCAACGGCTGACGATCGTCGGTGCCTTCCCGTCGGTGGAAGCTTCAATGCGCGATTTCCCGGAGTGTGATGTGCTGCTGCTGGACATCAATCTGCCCGGCAGGAGCGGTATCGAGAGCATCCCGGTCTATAAGCGCCAATCCGCAGCGATGCAGATCGTGATGCTCACCGGACTCGATGATGATGAGTCGATCTTCAACGCTATCCTTGCGGGCGCGGACGGGTATCTGCTGAAGAAGACGCCGCCGGCGCGGGTCCTGGCCGCGGTCGAGGATGCGGCGGAAGGCGGTACACCGATGACCCCCTACGTTGCCCGCCGTGTGATCGAGCATTTCAAGTCGACGTCTCCTGCGAAGACAGAATACCAACTCTCCGACCGGGAGCGGGAGATCCTGTCAGCACTGGTGAAAGGACTCGACAACCGCCAGATCGCCGATACGCTGTTCATCAGTTATGAGACGGTCCGCAACCATCTGAAGCATATCTACGAGAAACTCCACGTCAACTCCCGCACACAGGCGGTCTCCAAAGCGATCACTGAACGGATCGTTTAATCCTTCAACACCTTCCATCCCGAACTTCACGGGATAAAATGACGCATTCGGGTCATTGTCACTCCCGCCAATGACTATTACCTTCCCATCAACCGTCATACGGACGGCAATGCGAACAATTCTCCGGGGGACCACCATGAGACTACTCTTCCTGCTTTGTGCCGGCACCATACTCTGTTCTGCACAATGGACCATCCAGCATCCCGTTCCGACGTCCAATATGATCCTGGATGCTCAGGCGATGAACAAACAGTCGGTGATCGCCGTCGGACTCAACTCCACCATTGTGCGGACGACCAACGGCGGCGTAACGTGGGGGGCAGGACGGACGAAACTGGCGGGCATCTATTATACGGTGCAGATGCTCGATTCGCTGACCGGATGGATGACCGGCAGTACGCTCTCGTACGCCGCCTATATGCATAAGACGACGGACGGCGGTGTCACATGGGATACGATCGGTCTCAGGAAGACCGCTGTCCTGGGGGATCTCTTCTTCGTGGACAAGATGACCGGATTCGCGGGCGGCGGGTTCTCTTCTTCATCCCTGCTGGTGTCGACGACGGACGGAGGTGTGAACTGGAATCCGGTTCCGATATCGTTCACCATGCCTGTCAGCCGGATCTTCTTCCGTGATGTGAATTACGGATGGATCGGAGCACAGGACGGGAAGATGCTCCGGACAACCGACGGCGGGAAGAACTGGACGCCGCTCACCACCGGAACCACGAGTGCGATCGACCGTTTGTACTTTGCCGACACCCTTCGCGGATATTTCGTTGCTCAGCAGAAGCTCTATAAAACAGTGAACAGCGGTGCGACCTGGCTGCCGGTAACGGTGCCGAACTTCGCGTCCGTATCGGATCTGTTCTTCGTGGACAGCATCAAAGGATGGATCTTCGGCTCCGGCACCTACAAGACCTACAACGGCGGGAAGACATGGATCACCGTTGCAGCATCCGGCAGTGTGAACCTGGCGGCGATGGTCGATACCTCTAACGGATGGGGGATGGGAGGTTCGGCATTGTTCGCGACCACCACCAATGGTGGCGGTAGTTGGAGCGAAAAGGGAACGAAACTGTCGGTCAGTGATATGAAGGATGTGCAGTTCTTCGATGCGGATACCGGATGGGCGGTCACGGGGAATGAGTTCTTCAAAACAACGAACAGCGGTGCGACATGGACCAAGAAGAGCTCCTTCGGCAGTTTCACCGTCTATGAAATGAGGTTCGTCGACAGTCAGAACGGATGGGTGGTGGGGAATGCACAGGGCGGTACGAACGGTGTCCTCCGGACAACGAACGGCGGCTCTACCTGGACAGGGTCCGCGACCGGTTCCATGCGCGTGCATTATTGTGTGAGTCTGACGAGTGCCACCCATGGCTGGGTCGGTGCGGACAGCGGAGCCGTTTATGCCTCGACGGATGGCGGTGCGACGTGGAAACAGAACAAGATCAACACCACCCGGGCGGTCACGGAGATCTGGATGACCGGACCGCTCAAGGGAGTGGCGATGGATGACAAAGGCGGCATCTATGTCACGTCGGACGGAGGGGTGCAGTGGTCGAATACCGTCGTTCCCGGAGTCAGTTCCTCTTCGTCATTATGGATGATCGATGCGAACAACGGGTGGGCGACGTTCAACAATTTCACTGCGATGAAGACGACCGACGGCGGCAATTCGTGGACCGGTAAAGCGATCGGCATCGAGAATCTGGCGGATATCATGTTCGTGAATCCTACGGTGGGATACGCTGCCAATACCAATAAGAAGATGTATGGGACCAAGGACGGCGGCACAACCTGGACGCAGATCGAATCCCCCGGCACGATCGCTGCACTCTATTTCACCTCACCGACGGATGGTTATGCCGTCGGCAGCGGTGCACTGATCGCGAAGACCACGAACGGGGGAGGGTTGTTATCCGTGATGCCGTCGGCTGGTAGCCAACCCCCATCGGACTTCCTGCTGCAACAGAACTTCCCCAATCCGTTCAACCCGTCCACCACGATCCGGTTCCGCGTTCCGTCGGACGGGATGGTCAATGTGACCGTGTTCGATGCTGTGGGACGAACGGTGAGCCAGCCGGTGAACGGACCGATGTCCGCCGGCAGTTATGACCTGCAGTTCAATGCTGCCCATCTGCCGAGCGGAGTCTATCTGTGCCGGCTGCAGACAGCCGCAACGACCGAGGTGCGCCGCATGCTCCTCTTGAAGTGATCATCCTTCATTCTGTCGCTAAGACGGAATGACGGAACAGAACGCCGCTGCCCTGGGGAGGTGCAGCGGCGTTCGTGTTGTACTGCGGATGAATGACCCAATTGGGTCATTGCAGAGCGGACGGTCCTCAATTATCTTTCTTCTGTGTCCACTCTGCACCGTTCAATCAACTTCAAGGGGGCTTCACGATGCGATCCATTCTGTACCTGTTGTTCATTCCGCTCTTCCTCTCCGCACAATGGTCCGGTGTGACCGGACCCGGTCTCACCAATATCACGGCATTCGCCAAACAAGGCGACGCACTCATCGTCGGCACATCTAATCAAGGGATCTTCCGTACCACGGACCGCGGGGAGAGCTGGGGCTCGCTCAACGGCACGATGACCGGATTCACGGTGACCTCGCTCTTCGCATGGGATACACTGCTGCTCGCCGGCATCACGGTCGGCTCGGACCGCGGCCTGTATCAGGGATATGAGTTCGGCAGTTCGTGGAAGAAGATCACTTCTCCGTTCTCCAACAATGCGATCTCTGCCATCGTCCGTGTCGATTCCGTGATCATCGCTGCCAATACCACCGCATACCGGTCGACCGACCGCGGCGTCTCCTGGCAGAACGCCTCCAGCGGCATCACCGCCGGGAATAAGATCAACGCGCTGGCGGTGAATGGTTCCACGGTGTTCGCGGCGACCGATCTTGGAACGTTCCGCACGACCGACCACGGGGCGAGCTGGACGAAAGTACGCAGCAATGTGCTGTATACGGAACTCTCCACCAGCATTGCTGCAGCGAACGGTAAAGTGTACCTGACCAACCAGAACGGCGGAGTGAACGCGGGGAAGGATACCATCTACCGGTCGACGGATAACGGTGAGACCTGGACGAAGATCAAGAACAACCTGCCCTCCTTCGTGTACGGACAGTATGTGATGGCGTACGGTGATACGGTGTTCTACGGGATGCAGGGCGACGGTATCTTCCGTTCGACCGATGCAGGACAGACCTGGGCGGTCGACACGATCGGACTCTGGAACAAGCGGACGATCAGCGGATTCATCGACGGTTCCGTCCTCTATTCCGGCGGCAGCAGCGAATTCGGCGGGACCGGCGGCATGTTCGTCTCCACCAACAACGGGAATACCTGGGTGCGGAAACTCAATCCGTTATCGACCGGTCCGGTCACGAACATGGTGAAGACCGGTCCTGTCCTCATCGCCAATGTCTCCACTTCCAATGCAACGAAAGGATTGTACCGCTCGACCAATCACGGCAGGACCTGGAGCCGTGCGAACAACGGGCTCACCATCAGCGGGAATGCGTCGACCATGACCGGATTGTTCGCGATGAAAGGGATGGTCTTCGGCGGTGCAGCGACGAACGTGTCACAGGGCGTCTACGCTTCCGCCGATTCTGGTGCCAGCTGGACCGCCATGAATACCGGTCTGCCGAATTTCTCCACGGTCTACAGCTTCGCAGCGGATGCCGATACACTCTACGCCTGTCTGAAGGAAGGATTGTACCGTTCCACGAATATGGGAGGCAGCTGGACCAAGTGGGGGACCGGTATCGCCGCAAGCAACATCTACAGTGTGGTG
>JABWAK010000017.1 GCA_013361065.1 Bacteroidota bacterium | reverse complement strand
GCCGATGTCGCCGGTGTGCAGCCAGCCTCCGGCCAGCGCCTCGGCGGTGCCTGCTTCGTCGTTCAGGTAGCCGGCCATGATATTGGGGCCGCGGGCCAGCAGTTCGCCGGTCTCGCCGTCGGCCACCGTGCGGCCCTGCTCGTCGGCGATGCGGAGTTCCACCCCCGGCAGGGTCAGTCCTGCCGCATCATCCTTGAACTTGGTAGGGGAATTCAGCGCGAGGATGGGGGAGGTCTCGGTAAGACCGTATCCCTGGACGAAGTTGAACCCCAGGTCGCGGAGTCCCTTGGCCACCATCGGGTCCGGAGCGGCGCCGCCCGCCAGAAAATATCGGATGGAACCGCCGAATTTATGGTGCAATTCCTTGAAGATCGCTTTCTTCGCGCTCTTCCAACCGACTGACTGCATCAGATTGGTGGCGGTGACCAGGTGCGGCAGCATCCGCGCCACAGCCTTCTTCTCCTGGATGCCCTTATGGATCCGCTTGAACATCTTGTCGTACAGCAGCGGAACGCCAAGCAGGATGGTCGCCTTCACCCGCTGCAGATCGTCCGTGACGGTCTTGAGCGACCGGGCGAAGTGGACGGAGGACCCGGCATAGAGCGGCAGCAGCAGTCCGCAGGTGCATTCATAGGTGTGATGGATGGGGAGGACGGAGAGGAAGCGGTCCTCCGGATACATCATGAAGACACTCAGCATCGCCATCAGATTGGTGGCGAGGTTGTGCTGGGAGAGCATCACCCCTTTGGAGCGGCCGAGCGTGCCGGAGGTGAAGAGGATGACGCTCATCGCCTTCGGATCGATCTTCGGCAGATCCTCCACCGAACAGCCGGGACTGGTCCGCAGAAGGTCCGTCATGGCGTGGAACGGTCCTTCGGCAGTGTACGGGTCCATACAGATGTACTGCTTCACATTGCGCAGGGAGGAATGCGATTCGGAGAAGATGGAAGCGTACTGCTGACTGAAGATCACCGCTTCCGCATCCGATTCGTGGATCACGTTGAGCACTTCGTTCTCATGCAGGTTCCGGTCGACCGGCACGGCGACATAATTGAAGGCCGCAAGCGTCAGATAACTGATCGCCCACTGCGTACGGTTCTCACCGATGATCGCGATGTGGGTCCGTTCCTTGAGCCCCAGCGCACGGAGCGCCATGCCGAACTTCATCACATGCATCAACAGGGAGCTGTAGGTGAGACGCGGGACCGGTGTGTCGTTCAGATCCTCCATGGCGAGTTTGTCGGGATACACGTTGGAGGAGCGGATGAGCAGTTCCTGGAGCGATGTGATGGTCGGAACGGGATGGATCTTCAGGGGGGATTGCATAATGGTCTCTCGTCGGTGGTTGATACGCGAAAAATTTACCTCTTATTCCCACCAAGAACAATCGAAGAAATCGGCACAGCGGACCATCCGCTCCGGTTTCTTCCGCACACAATATTCCTGCCGCTGGACCGTCCATCTGGTACCCCATCAGAACACACATCAATCATATTCAGGAGGTTCTATGAAACGATTCATCGCCATGGGGGCGGTGCTGCTGGTCACCGGCGCCGCAATGTACGGCTGCCGGCCGGATTCCGAAGAGGAACGGATGAAACATGCCGAACGCCGGGCGGAATGGATGGCCGAAAAAGTGACGAAGGAACTGAAGCTGTCGGCAGAACAGCAAACAACACTGCAGGAGGTGAAAGGGAATCTGCTGTCGAAGCGGAAGGAGATGAAATTGCTGCAGAGCGGCGTGATGGACGATCTCTTCTCCCTGACGGAGAAAGGAACGCTCACCGAAGAGGAAGTGAACAGTATGTTCGAAGCGCGGGAAGCACAGTTGAAGGAGCTCCGCACGTATGCGGTCACGCAGTACATCGCGTTCCACAACTCCCTCACACCGGAACAACGGAACACCCTCCGCGAACGGATGGCACAGTTCAGGAACAACCATTAACAAACCTTCGTTCAGTCCCAAAACACAAAAACCCCCGGAACTTCCGGGGGTTTTTGTTTGTACTTGGTCTGATGCGCCTGATGCTACTTGATACCGATCTCTTCCAACTGACCGTTGGCATTCACGGCGGCATGGCCGTTCCTGCGGAAGCGGGCCAGCAGGCCGGAAGGACGCTTGAAGAAGGCCGGGATGCGGTTCTTCCATTCATCCACCTTCATATAAACGACCGGTACGAGCAGCAGGGTGAGGAACATGGAGCTTGTCAGACCGCCCACCAGCACCCAGGCAAGACCGGTCTTCCATTCACCGCCGGCGCTCTTGGAGAGCGCGATCGGCAGCATACCCATGATCATGGTCAGTGTCGTCATCAGGATGGGACGCAGACGGGACTGACCGGCTTCCAGCAGCGCCTCATAGGTGGAGAGTCCGTTCTCCAGCCGCGTCTGGTTCGTCCGGTCCACCAGCAAGATGGCGTTCTTCGCCACCAGACCGATGAGCATGATGAACCCGAGCATGGCGAAGATGCTGAGTGCCTTGCCGGTGATGGCGAGAGCGGCGAACGCACCGATGAGCGCCATCGGGATCGAGAAGAGCACCACGAAGGGATAGACGTACGAATCGTACAGCGCCACCATGATCAGGTAGACGAACAGGATGCCGGCGATCATCGCCAGACCCATGCTGCCGAAACCCTCGGACTGGTTCTTCTCGTTGCCGAGATAGACGATGCTCGTGCCGGAGGGGAGGCTCGTCTTCGCGAGTTCCTTCCGGAAATCCTGCACGATGGTACCGGCCGGCCGCTCCACCGCCTGCGAATTCACATAGACGACGCTGATACGGTCCTGGCGCTGCAGACGGCTGGGACCGGCGGACTGGTAGATGGTGGCGAACTGCTTCAGCTCCACCTGCTGGCCGCGGTTGTTGATGAACGCGATGCTGCCCAGGTCCTCCGTGGAGGAGCGGTCGAACTCGTCGAGATGGATACGGATGCTGTATTCGTTGTTCCCGTCCCGGTACTTGGAATCATCATCACCGGCCAGCGCGATACGGAGTGTGGCTCCGACCTCGGCGACAGAGAGGCCGAACTGCGCCATCTTCGCACGGTCGATATCCACCTGCATCTCCGGTTTTCCGGCTTCAGCGGAGAGACGGACGTCGGCCGTTCCCTTCACCCGCTCCAGCAGCATCTTCACCGTATCCGCACCGGCCAGCACATTGGCCATGTCGGTACCGGTGACGGCGATCTGGATCGGCGCCTGGTCCGCAGCACCGAAGATACCGATCGGACTGACATAGACCTTCAGGCCGGGGATCTCCTTGATCTTCTCCTTGATGTTCAGCCCCACCTGTGTGGTGGAGATGGAACGTTCATTCTTCGGTACCAGGGCCACGTTGAACTGCACCACGTTGTTGCTGCTGGTGCCGATGAACCCGTCCGCGGAGACGCCGACGGTGGTGAACACTTTCTTGATCTCCGGCATCGTGGAGAGGATCCGCTCGATGGTGAGCGAGGTCTGGTTGGTCTGCTCCACGTTCGCTCCCGGGGGGAGTTCGACGGTGACGCTGAACTCGCCGCGGTCCGTCTGTGCGAAGAACTCCACGCCGATCAGTCCGAGCGCCGGCAGGGCGAACGAACCGAAGAAGAGGGTGACGGCGATGACGCCGACCCAGCGTTTATGGCCGAGGGACCAGCGGAGCAGGCGCAGATAATGCTCCTGGAAGCGGTGGTACTGCTTCTCGAAGCCGAGCGCGAACTTTCCGAGCAGCGTCTTGTCCGTGAGCCGTTCCACCTTCGCGAAGCGGGAGGCGAGGAGCGGTGTGATGGTGAACGAGACGAAGAGGCTCATCAGCGTGGAGCCGACGATGACCAAAGCGAACTCACGCATGATGTTGCCGACGATACCGCCCACGAGCGAGAGCGGAAGGAACACGACGACGTCCACCAGCGTGATGGAGAGCGCCGCGAATCCGATCTCATTGCGTCCGCGGAGTGCTGCGGCGCGCTGTTCCTCGCCCTTCTCCAGATGATGGTAGATGTTCTCCAACACCACGATGGAGTCGTCCACCAGGATACCGATGACGAGCGAGAGCCCGAGCAGCGTCATCAGGTTCAGCGTGAATCCCATCGCATACATAAAGACGAACGTGGAGATGATGGAGGTCGGGATGGCGATGAGTACGATGAACGAGTTCCGGATGCTGTGCAGGAACAGCAGCATCACGATCGCCACCATCACAATGGCCAGCACGAGGTCGAATTTCACGGCGTTGGCCGCATCGATGGTGAAGAGCGAGCTGTCCTGAGCGATGTCGAACACGATCCCCTGCTCCTTGAACTCCTCCTGCAGTTTCTTCAGTTCTTCACGGACCAATGCACTCACATTCACGGCATTGGCATCCGACTGTTTCAGCAGGTTGATACCGATCGAGGTGACGCCGTTCACCCGGTTCATCTGGGTGAATTCCTTCGCACCGTCCTGCACTTCAGCCACATCGCCGAGGCGTACGTCGCCCCCCTGACGGGAACGGGCCACGACGAGGTCGCGCAGGTCCTCGATGGAGGAGAATTTGCCGGCCACACGGATGATGAACTGACCGTCCGCATCCTTGATCTTGCCGGTCGGGAAGTCCAGGTTCGCATTCTTGATCCCCTGCGTCACCTGCATGATGGAGAGACCGTAGGAACGGAGCCGTTCGGCATCCAGGTTCACCCGGATCTCGCGTTCCTCGCCGCCGCTGAGCACCACCTGCGCCACTCCCGCCACTTTGGAGATGCGGGGCTGGATGCGGTCCTTCATGAACTGGTAGAACTCGCGGGAGTCCATCTGGCTGGTCACGCCGATGCGGAGCACCGGCACCTCATCCAGAGCGATCTTGGAGAGGGTCGGCTGCTTGGCGCCGCTCGGCAGTTTCGCCACGATCTCACCCACTTTGCGGGAAGCGTCCTGGAGCACCAGGTCCGTCTTGGCGGACTGTTTGAACTCCACGATGATCAGGGAGAATCCTTCGAACGAGGTGGAGCGGATGGCATCGATCTTGTCGATGCCGGAGATGGCATCCTCGATCTGTTTGGTGACGTTGTTCTCCACCTCGTACGGCGAAGCACCGGGGTACATGGTGCTGATGGTGATCACCGGCGGGGAGAATTTCGGGAGCAGTTCATAGTTCAGCAGCGAATAGCTGAACGCTCCCAGCACTCCCAGCACCGAGAAGATCACCACGATGAGGGAGGGACGTTTGATGGAAAGTTCGGTAATGGTCATTGTCGTTATCCTGACTGCACTCGGTTATTTGTTCCGCACGATGACGGCGGCGTTGTCCTTCAGATTGTTCTGTCCGTTCACGATGACGGATTCCCCTTCGTTCACGCCGGAGACGATCTCCACGTTCGTGCCGATCTCCCGTCCGGTCTTGATGCTGCGCAGCATCGCCGTGCCGTTCTTCACCACATAGACCTTGGCGTTCTTCAGGCTGCCGACGACCGCTTCGCGGGGGACGATGATATGGTCCGTACCGCTCTTGAGCGTGAACTGCACGCGGCCGAACATCCCGGCTTTGAGCGGGTACTTCTGGCTGTTCTCGATCCGCACTTCCACCGGGTAGGTGTGCGCCTCGTCCCCTTTCACGGAGATGGTGGCGATCTTGCCGGTGAACACCGCATCCGGATAGATGTCCGTGGTGACCTTCACATTGTCGCCCACCTTCATCTTGAAGACATCCTTCTCGGCGACATTGATCTTCACCTTCAGCTTGGAGATGTCGACCACGTTCGCGATCACGGTGGACTGGGGGGCGCCCATCACCATGGAGCCGACATCCACGTACCGTGCGGTAATGATGCCGGAGATGGGGGTGGTGATCCTGGTATCCTTCAGCTGGCGCTTCGCGATGATATACTGCGCCTCGGCGTTCTGGAAGCTCCAGCGGGCCTGCTCGATCTGTGATTCGGAGATGGAGTTCTCCTTGAAGAGCGACTCGAACCGCACGAGGTCCTTCTTCGCCTTCTCATAGGTCATGGAGGCGGTCTTGTAGTTCACTTCCTTCAGTTCGGCATCCACTTCCACCAGCACGGAACCGGCTTGCTTGAACTCGCCGACCTGCGCCAGCACTTTCACTACCCGGCCCTGGGTCTCGGAGATGATGGTGACGTCGTTATTGGCGGCGATGGTGCCGGTCAGGGTGAAATCGCTCGCCACGGACTGCTTGCTGGCGGTGACCACCGAGACGGAATAGGTGGTGGCGATGCCGGCATTCTTGGCAGCGGATTGTGCCGCATCGCCGTCGGTGCCGGTGTTGTTCATGACAAGCCCGAGCGAGACGCCCAGGATGATGATGGAGATGGAGATGAGTCTGTATTTGGTCATGGTCGATGGTCCTTCAGGTTATTGGTCGAAATTCGTCCTATTCACCGATCGCTTTGGAGAGCCGCGCGACGGCAAGTTCATAGTCCACCAGGGACTGGGTATAGTTCAATTTGGCGGTCAGCAGCGCCACTTCGGAATCGAGCAGATCGGAGTTGACATTCAGCCCTTTCTTGTAGCGTTCATTGGTCACACGGTAGTTCTCTTCCGCCTGTTCCACCCCTTGTTTCGCAACGGCGGTCCGTTCCTTAGCCTGATTCACCGCCAGATAGCTCTGCGTCACTTCTAAGGTGATGCCGTCCTTCAACTGGGAGAGTCCCTGTTCAGCCTGCGACAACTGTGCTTCGGCCTGGGTGGATTGGCTTCCGGTGGTGTTCCAGTTCCACAGGTCGTAGGTCATGGAGATGCTCACATCCCACGTCCCTTTGAACTCGTCCTTGGTCGGGAAGATACGCTGGTTGGGGCGCAGGTAATTGTAGTTCCCCACCAGATAGATCTGCGGATACCAGCCGGAACGCGCCATTGAGAGGTTCGATTCGCTCGCTTTCAGGCGGGCATTCATGCCGAGGATCTCCGGACGGTTCTCCACGGCTTTCTTCACCAGGGCGTCGATCTCCTGCGGAGCGAGCGAAGCGGGCTGGAAGGTGGAGGCGATGACGATCTCGGTGGAGAGCGGCAGTCCGAGCGTGTTGTTCAGCGCGTAGGTTGCCAGCAGCACGTTGTTCCTGGCGTCGATCTGGCGCACGAGGGCATCGGAGAGCTGCACCTGGACCTTCAGCACGTCGTTGGTCGTGACGAGTCCCTGCTTGAGCATGTTCGCCGCATCCTCTGCGTGTGCCTTGATCTGTGCGACATTCTCATCCACCACGTTCCGGAATTCCATCGCACGGAGCACGTTCCAATAGGCGCTCTTGATATTATAGATCAGGTCAGCACGGTCCTTGCTGAAATCCTGCTTGGTCGCTTCGTACGAGTATTCGGCGATCTCACCGGCGCTGGAGATCTTGCTGCCGGTGAAGAGCGGCTGCTGCACGGTGGCGCGGAGTGTATAGTTGTTGGTGATGTTGTCGCCGAGCTGTGCCGCCACGGTGTTGAACAGGACGGTCTTATTGTCCGCCTGCACCGTACCGAACGCCGGGAAATTGAGAGTGAACGGGTCGACGGTGCTCAGTTTGGTGTATGCAGCGTTCAGTTTCACGGAAGGAAGTCCGAGCGCATCGGTCTCGCTGCTCTTCGCTTCTGCGGCCACCACTTTGTACTGGGATGCCTTGAGCGATTTGCTGTTCTCGAGTCCTGTCTGGACCGCCTGTTCCACGGTGAGCGTGAGTTTCTGCTGTGCCAGCAGCGATGCGGACAGCAGCAGGGTGATGATCATCGTTTTCATAGGATACCTTTATTGTGCTCTGGTTCTTGGAGTGTGTTCTTGTACTTTTCGCGGCCTTCGGTGGTCAGCATCCCTTCGAAGAAGACGTTCACCGCGGCGGTGTAGGCCTGACTGATATTGATGGGGAGGTGAGAGAGCACCTCCGGATTGATGACGCTCTGCATGGCGGTGGCGTACATCAGCACGAAGACATCGGCATTCACATCGGAACGGAAGATGCCGAGCTCCACACCCTGCTTCACCATCATCCCGAAGTCGCTCATCACCTTCTCGTGGCGGAAGCTCTCCACTTCCTTCCAGAGGTCCGGCATGGTCCGCTGCACATCCAGATAGAACTGCGGTTTCATCTGCTGCATCTCACCGGTGATGTAGGTGGTGGTCGCTTTGATCCGGTCGATGAATTCCTTGGTATTGTCGACGCGGATGCATTCGCAGGTCTCGTGGACCTTGTTCAGCTTCTCGCGGGTGATCGCTTTGACGATCTCATCCTTGCTTTCGAAGAACTTATAGATGGTCTTCTTGCTCATCCCCATGCTCTGGGCGAACTCTTCCATGGTCACTTTGCTGAATCCATTCGCGAAGAAGTTCTCCCGCGCTGCTTCAAGGATCCTGTTCTTGATCTCTAAATCGGACACCGTTGTCTCCTGATTGATGTGGTCGGGAAACCGATAACGTATTTTCGGTTTCCATTGTTCCATTAAAAAATGCAGGATTTCTGCATATGTTGACGAACCATCGTATTATTTATTGTAGGAAACTGATTTAGTTTCTACGGTTTCCAATATACGATTGTTTCATCTGTTTTTCACGATTCTGAAGAATTTTTAACGGACCCTCAGGAGCTCGTGAAACGTGCCACAGACTTGAGACAGAATGTGAAAAATGGCTGCAACGGAAAGCGGCCTGATCTAGCGTGATAAGTGGTTCAAATTTGCAGGTTTACGCGGATATTTGCAAAGAAGATTCGGTGAACGGTGGGTATGGCTATGTCAGATACTTGAGACAACGGTGAACGGAGAGGAGGGGTTATGCCATCAATTTGAGATTAATTGTCCGGATTTCAGCAAAAAAATGGAGATGTCATTTATAGCAATAGACCTTTCGAACAACTCAGGACCAAAAACAGCGTAAATTACATCAAAAAATGAACCTTTCGAACAGAGCTTTCGAACAAAATCAACCTTTCGAACACTAAAAATGATAGGCCATGCCGATACTGTTACTTGATGCCTTCACTTCAACCTTTTCGAGTGAATAGACCAGGTTAACGATAGCGACAATGCTATATGCTACACCCAATGCGATCCTTTTTGATTTTTCTGATTCATAGTGCGAAGTGTCGAAGGATACAGAGATTCCCGATCCCGTATTTAGTGAATTCATCCTATCTATCTCCGTCTGCAGATTAGATGACTGATCAAAATTGTCGTAAGCCAATAATGCAGCAATAATTGAAATGGATGCCATTCCTATTCTGGGTCGCTCGTAAGTTACTAGAATCGGTTCATTTTTCTCATTTGTCTGCGCGAAACTACGCTGTACCATTTTCTCTTCAAAGACTTCCATTGATGGGCCTGAATTAATATCAACATTAGAGAGAACGATCTTAAGAATTTGAGATAGAACGATTCTCTTATCTCCATCCCTGGATGATAATACCACAAAATTGTTCACTGTGTCTTTCACAGTAACATTCTTGATTACATATCCTGTCTTTAGATAGACTTCATCGGCCAATCCCACGCAACTCAGAACGAATATCAAGATCACAATTTTCTTCATACACTCACCTTTGGAGTTGTTTTACGGCATAATCGAGTCGAAATTTAGCCAGCCAAATTGAACAATTATACTTCTCTCTAACGGATTCAATGGTGTCTCCTTCGCGGACCACCGGTGCACGGCACAATGCTGCAAATAGATTTGCTTTATATTCTTCCTTAATAGAGCCGTGATATGTGCTGCTTTGCGGACTCTTCAGTGCATGCCAGAGCTCATGAAAAGCCCAATCCCTGCGTTCTTCGTAGCTTATTTTCTCGTTAAGAACAATAACTTTTCGATCACCATCAGAAATAAAAAAGCCGTTAAGACCATCCGGGAGGATGCCTTTAACGGCTAATATTTCTTCGTCTGCACAGATCCTTTTGAAATTAATTGTTCCACTATATTTTGTCAAGAGCTCTTGATAATAATCAGTAACAGATCTCACAGCTATTCCTTCTTTTTCTTTCCCTGTTTTAATACCACTCTCGCAACATCCATCGCAGTTTTCCTGTTTCCCCTATCCTCTGTTAGCAGCTCTTGAATGAATTTATCAAGATCCTTCTTCTCTTGTTCTGTGAAGTGACCGGTGCGCGATTCCCAATAAGTGAACTTCTCAGCTGTTTCATTCTTCGATTTTTCGGTCCCTAAAAGTTCACCTGGTGTGGTATTTAACTCAGCAGCAATTTTTAATAGAAGTTCATTTGATGGTTGAGCGCGTCCCTGCTCGTAAGCAGCGATATTCTGCTTTTTGCTGCCCACTCGTTCAGCAAGTTCTTGCTGACTGAACCCCCTGGCTATCCTCTTCGCGCTTAAATTCTCTGAAAACGGCATATATAATTTTTTTATACTTTACCCTTGACAAGGGTATAAATTTTTTATACCTTGCTTCCAACGGTAAACATGGGAAAATATCATGAAATCGAAGAACAAAATCAAACCGATCGTGAACAATGCGGAAATCGCCCGTCGATTGGGAATTACCCGCCAGTATGTAGGTCAATTGCTCAATGGGAAGCGGCACAACGCCGAGCGGATCCGCGACATCGAAGCGCTCATCCATGGTGAACTCCGAAACTTTAAACGAGGGAAAGCTGCGTGATTATTATTGAACTGCTCATCAACAATGAACAGAAGTAATGTGACAAAGTAGTGCACCGTGCTGATTTTCACAACTCTTCACCTGTCAAATAATCGGAACCGAAGTAAACACATGACCACGAATCAATGGATTCCACTGAGAGCGCTCTCCGAAACAATGGGGAAGGACTATGATGCGCTCCGAATGCAGGTAAAACGAAATAGATCCATCGATACACGATATGAAGTTATTCCGACCGGCCGCCAGCTCCAGATCTCTGTGGACAGTCTCCTCGAACAGAAGTGGATCACCCCGGTCCAGGCGAAGAGTCTCTCCGTGAGACGGTCCCTCGAACCGAACGAAGGGAACCGGCTCCTGGCATCTTCGATCGTCCGGAAGAACTTCGACAATCTCTCACCGGCCGAATCCGGTCTCCTGGAGGCGGTGCCGGAATGGAGGCTGATGAAGCGGACGGATCTGGTGATGATGCTCGCGCAGCTGCTCGGCGTCTCCCGCGCCTGGCTCTACCGGGACCATAGCACGGACCGGAGGGTGAACAAGGAGTCTGCCTTCATGAAGTTCACGGTGGAGCAGCAGCAGATCGTCCAGGGATACCTGATCAAGAAGCACACTCCGAAGCACTTCGTCCAGGCATGCCTCGACGATCTGTTCCTGCCGGAGCTCTCACCCCGCACCTGGCACCGGATCCATGCAGAGTTGAAGAAGGTGCTGCACTTCGAATCTGAGTTCGTGACCAAGGGACCGATCGCGCTCCGGCAGCAGACACCGGCCATCCTCCGGGACCGGACACACCTGAAGCCGCTCGAAGTGATCGTGGGTGATTACTGGCGTGTGGACCGCATCGTGAAGTGGATCGATGGCGAGCTGGTGATGCCTCATCTGTGCGTGTGGGTGGACTGGAGAACATACAAGATCGTCGGTGCTGCCCTGGCAAAGACACCGAACTCCCTCGGAGTGAAGACCGCACTCTATACATGCTTCACGCAGTACGGCATCCCTCAATACGCATACATGGACAATGGTAAGGAGTTCCGTGCAATGCGCGTCTCCGGATCCCAGCTGGAGGAAGTGAACACCGTCCTCCGCCTGGATGAAGTCGATGACCTGGTGAAGCAGATGGAGTATAAAGGGATCATCACCGGCCTCGGCATCAAGGACATCAATGCCATCTTCAAGAATCCCCGCGCCAAGATCATCGAACGCGCATTCGGCCGCGGAGGGTTCACCGATTGGGCGAAGGAGTTCCAGGACTGGACCGGCGCCAAGTACTGGATGCAGCCGGAGTGGTTGAAGATGAACGTGAACCGGTACCGGAGCGAGAAGAAGGTCCGGAACCTGATCAATGTGGAGTTCACCAACCGGAACACCGGCGAGTTCTTCCAGTTCGCAGACTACTTCGATCTGGCAGCATCGATCCGTGAGTATATCGACCGGCATAATAACCGGATCTCCACCGGACACGGTATGGATGAACGCTCACCGAATCAGGTATGGGAGATCCTCACGGCCGATCATCCGGTCCGCCGCGTGGCAGCGTCAACGATCGCATTCCACTTCCTGGAAGGTGCAACGAAGATGGTCCGGAGGGACGGCAAGATCGAATTCAAGCGGCACATGTTCTATGAGTCACCCCGGATGCCGCTCTACCGGCTGCAGAATGTCTTCATCAAATACAATCCTATCGATGGCTTTTGGTTCAACCGGCCGGATGGCCTGCAGCACGAGTTCCTTCCGAATTCTCTCCTGGTCTTCGATGAGGCCGGCCGGTACATCGATGAAGCGCTCTACAGCGAGCGGACACATCCGATCGCAGAACCGAACCTCCCAGAGCGGATGAAGAAGCAGGGAGACTTCCAGAGGCAGGTGAGGGAATCGGTGAAGAACATCACCAACGGTCAAGGAGCTCTCCCGGTGGTGGATGTGAAGACACTCACCGAAGAAGCGAAGAAGGCTCTACCGGATCCGGATGCGGAGGAGAAAGCCAGGCGCGAAGACAATAAGTATCGGCACAAATTCATTTAAAGGAGCAGCACATGGAACGACACGAAAAACTTGCCAGAGAGTTCAGCGACATGGGGATCCTGTTCAACTCCTTCGCGAAAGAGCTCGACGCAATGGTCACGGATGCAAAAGCCAGGGAAGATGAGCTGGATGAGTTCGACATGCTCGCACTCACTCTCATCCATGAACAGACTGCATCGATCGCGAAGCAGATCAACATGCTCAAGTACGCGCTCGACGGAAAGGTCTGGTTCAAAGAATTGAACGTCCCGAAGCAGCCTTAATTTTTGTCCTAGTCATCAGTCAATTTAACAACAGTCCACTCAACAGCAGTCATTATTACTCAAGGAGCACCTATGAAGAACAACAGCACTCCCGGTTTCCGTCACGACGATGAACTCATCGGCACTCTGATCTACGTCTTCATCACCCAGAAGCGGTATGACATCCTGAAGCTCTCCCAGCAGCTGGGGATGGAGTACTCGGATCTCTACGCATACGTCTCCGGTCGCCGCACGATCCCTACCACTCTCCTGAAGCGCATCACGGAGATCACCGGCGACAAGATCTTCCTGGATACCGTCTTCGCCGGATCCAATATCACCTGGTCATTCCGCAAGAATAAGCACGCGCATTCGAACAATCCATCCCAGGAAGCCCTGGAGACGGTGGAGGCGGTCGGCGAACTCTGCGGCGCCATCAAGAAAGCGATGTCCGATAACGCTGTGTCCGAGACCGAACGCATTGAGATCATCCAGCGGATCTCATTCGTGAGCAAAGAACTCGCGGATCTCCTGGATACCGTCTCCGCAGCCAAGGAGGGATGATCATGAAGACCGAAACCATGTTCGAATCGGAACTCCGGAAGGTGAGAAAGCTGCAGAGCTGGCGGCCGATGGTCGCGCTGCGAGCCGCGGTCTCTCCGAACGAAGTGGACAAGCTCATCGAAGCGAAGGACCCCAGGGTGATGAATGCAGTCCTCTCCATGACCGGCCGCGGCGGAGCGATTCGCGCCGTGGACATCAGCTCGAAGAAGTTCATTGAGAAGATCCTCCGCGCCGCTGCCTGGGACAAGCGCATGTATGCACTGTTCGGTCCGACCGGCGTCGGGAAGACCTTTGCGATCAATGCAACGATCGCATCGATCGAAGAGACGAAGATGTCCTACATCCGGGTGAATGAGTATAACAAAGGGAACAAGCTCGCTCTGCTGCAGCAGATCTATCGCGGGTTCGGCTTCAACTCCATCGAAACGCTCAAGGGATTCCGGTCCATGCACGGCAATCCGTACTTCCACAAGCTCCGCGAGCGATTCGACAATGAGAACGCTGTGATCATCGTGGATGAAGCGCAGAAGCTCCGGGACAACTCATTCGAGATGCTGCGGGATCTCTATGATGAAACGAAGGTTTCCCTGGTGATCATCGGTTCGACGGCGTTCCAGGACAAACTCTCCGCCAAGAAGATCACCGATGAAGTGTTCGGCCAGATGCTCCGCCGCTTCGATGACCGGTATGAACTTCCGCATGCTACTCCGGCCGATGTGAAGCTCTTCCTCTCGGCCTATGGGATCCAGGTGGATGCCGGTGAAGCGAAACAGATCGCGAAGAAGATCGGCAGCTGGGGAGACATCGATACGCTCGCCAAGGCGATGCGGTTCATCGCCGGTGACATCTCGGAAGGGGAGCTCACCTGGACGAAGGTCGGCGCCGGTAACATCCTCGACGCTGTAGAACGAGTCATCATGCTCATGGACATCAATACGGACGGGAACGATGGATCAAGTCATCAATAGGAAGCTGCATGCGATCGCCGGGGGCATTGCTCCCGGTGAGGCGCACGAGTTCTTAAAGAATGCTGCAATGGAAAAGTTCGGCGTGCAGTACCGGGATCTCTCTTCATCGCAGTGCAGGACTCTGATGTTCCACCTGCGCGAAGTGAAGGAGCGCCTCCGGAATGGGATCTATCAAGCGCTGAACGGCGCCGAAGGATCTCCGATCAGCGAAGCTCAGATCTCCCAGGCGCGGACCTTCCAGAAACTCCTGGGCTGGTCGGACCACTATCTCTGGAAGATGATCAATGACCGCTACAATGAAACCTCCCTCGAAGCGATGCCCAAATGGAAAGCGGTCCGCCTGGTAGCATATCTGGAGAAACGATGGCACACAAAACAGAAGAAAGAGAAGGTGATGCAATGAGTCGTGAAAACAATATGGTCACATGCAGCCAATGCCTCCAAGATACAGATGAAAATGACATTCTAAAGTGTGAAAAGTGCGGTGAGGATGGATTATGTCCCGACTGTCTCTTTGATCACAATACCGAATGTGAGGCCAACGCATGAAGCACAACCGCATCATCACCATCTCCGAGCACGCCGTGGACCGATTCATCGAACGGTTCCACTTCGCCGGGAAGGATCAGGAGAACGAATCGGCGGTCCGTGCTGCAGCTGAGCGGACCATCGTGTCGATCTGGGAGACCGCCAGCTATGTGAGCGACGATTCCCAGGGAATCCTCTTCCGGAATCTCGAATTCAACTGCGACTTCGTGGTGTTCGGGAAGCAGATCAAGACGCTCTTCAACTCTCGGCCGGCCGCACGGCAGCCGGAAAACCACTCTACAACGGATCTCCGTCTGCAGAGTGCAAAGTCACCAAGTCATAACTCACGTTTCAGGCAGTCCACGCAGCAGCACAAACCTCGGAGGTAGGTATGGAAGGATGGATCTTGTATCTGATGGTCCCTGGGATCATCATCACGGTTGTGGTTTTCATGGCCGCCAGGCTCGGCGGTAAGACGGACAATAATCGCCGGTGGAACAATTTGATGGTGGAGATGACGGAAAAATATCCCACCGCGCAGTACACCGCGCAGCTGGAGTTCCTCCGTCGTGACAAATATGCAGCGATCATACTAACGACCAATAATCATGGTGACATCTCCGAGCTCTGCGAAGAGTATGCCATGATCATGGAAGAACAACAGAAGATGGCGGCGATCGACCGGCAGATCGGGATCGAAGCGACGCCGGTCCTTCCTGGAATGATGGAAAGGAGGATGTGATCATGGAAACCACGGAGATATTCGCCAAACGCCAGGAAGAGATCGATGCGCTCACGAAAGCGATCGCTGCCCAGGACAAGAAGCTCGCTGCGCTGAAACCGGCTGTCACCGAGTACAACGAGATCCTGAAGGCGCGGAAGATCCACCGGAAGGAGCTCGCCGCCAAACAGCGTGAAGCAAGGATCGTGGCGGACTGGTTCAAGGGGACCACGATCATCGATGAGCGGTTCCCGCTCTTCGCCGCACCGAAAGAAACCGAATCAACTGAAACCAATCACCAACACCACACAGAGGTACCCAATGCCTGAAGTAGCAAAGAAAGACATCAGAGTGCTGCCGGATGTTCCGCAGCCGGTCCCGATCCGCTCCTATGAGGACGCAGATCAGACACTGCTCAAGATCGCTGACTGCGAAACGCAGCTGCAGCGAGCTGAGGCGGAGATGAACGAACAGATCCAGAAGATCCGCGATGACTATGAGCTCAATACGCATGTGGTCCGTGCGATGAAGGCCGCTCACGAGAAGGAGCTGGAGAAGTTCTCCATAATGAACAAATCGGACTTCGAGAAGACGCGCTCCCGGGAGCTCGTGCACGGCACGATCGGATTCCGCAGCACGCCGCCGAAGGTCGCACTGCTGAACCGGAAGTATAAGATGGACACCGTGCTCGAACTGCTCGGCCGCGTCCGTTGGGGCAAAGACTACATCCGCACCAAGGAAGAGCTCTCGAAGGAGCAGCTGCTCGCATCGTACGCCGCGAAGGAGATCGATGATCAGAAACTCGCGAGTGTCGGCTTGAAGGTGGACCAGAGCGAGGAGTTCTTCAGCAAGATCAAATGGGAAGAGATCCCGGAATCGAAGTAACCTATGGAATCGCAGCCGACGCTCTTTGATGCCGCTCAGAACCGGAACGAAGTATATCACGCCATCGAACCGTTCCTGAGTGAGAAACGCGCCCAGGTCCTGATCGCCATCATGGAGCTCGGCGAGGCGACCGATGAACAGATCGCGGAGAAGCTGCACTGGACGATCAACCGGGTCACCGGCCGTCGTCACGAGCTGCAGGATCTCTCCCTGATCGAACAGGTCGGAACTGAGAAGGGACCGTATGGGTATCCGCGGTCCATCTGGCAGGTGAACACACTGCAACTCAACTATTTCATCACACAACAGCAGAAGGAGAATTGATCATGGCAAAGCAGAAGGAAGTATCCTACAAGGTCTTCAATGAGAAGAACGAAGAACTCCGCATCATCACGGTGATGGTGGAAGGCGGACAGAACTGGCAGCGTCGCGCCGAAGAGGAGGCTGTGAAGCAGGTCGCTCCTGGTGAACGGGTGGAGCTGGTCCCGGCAGCGCCGAAGGGTGAGAAGGAAAAGACCGGAACGAAGTTCACATTCGAGTTCGAGATCTATCACCACGGAGTCCAGAAGCGCATCCTGGAAAAGTCGGCGTTCAACGAATCCGAGGATGCAGCTCTCGAAGCGGTCATCGCCGAATTGAACAAGGATCTCACCGATGGCGAGTCCTTCCGGTACACGAACAAGTTCCGGAAGGAAGTGATCGAAGAGGGAAATTGATTTATCAATGGTTTTAATCAACCAGAGCAACCACACCCACTAACAAAATAGGAGCTAACATGCATTATCGTAATGGAAGGGAAGCAAAGAACGGAGACAAGATCATACAGCTGGACTTCGAAGGACAGGTCGTTGCGTGCGGTGTTTTGCACAGCGCTACTCCGGGAAATGACTACTGCAACGGTTTCATCGCACCGATCCAGCACCCGGTTGCGACCGCCTGTATGGTCGACTGCCTGCATGTCGATGACGTCCAGGCGATGCTGGCAGAGAAGGGACTGGACAAACGACCTCCGGGGAAATGATTCAATCATCAGTAATGATTTATATCCCGGCGCCGGTCTAAAGCTGGCTCCGGGAGCAACTGCCGATGCAGCGAAGTGAAGAAGAGAAGGAAGGTGTGGAAACGAGGAAGCCCTCGGACGAATAAAAGCAGCGTTGCGAACTGTACACTGACCGGAGGGACTTCACGGCGCGGTACCGCGAAAGCGGTCCATCGGCATCCCTATTGAAGAGAGAATATGATCTGTCCCAAATGCAAATTCGATTATAAGGATGTGGAAGACGGAGAGCTCCCTGGCGGAGTGGTCCGGGTGGATGATCATTTCTATAAGACCTTCCGCCGCCTGGGACGCCGGTGCACGAACTGCGGCTTCATCGCGGAGTTCATCGAAAAGCCGACCGGCGATCCGTTCTACAAACGGTCATCCTCGGAAGTGATCAATTCCCGAAAAGGGAGATCCCGCCAGGGATCCCGGAGGACCAGGTGAACGATCAGCTGAATCTCATCCAGGGTGACCCGGCGCCGGTCCAGGTAGAAGAGAAGAAGGCACCATCCTGGCAGCAGCAGTTCGCCGGATACTTCTTCTATTCACACAAGGAGCGGACCGGCCGGGAGAGTAAGCTGAAGTTCGGAGCTCTCAAGAAAATGCTCACACAGCACGCGCAGAAGATGTGGGTGGATGAAGAGACCGGCGAACCGGAGATCCCTTCACTGGATGAATGGAAAGAGGAGGTCGATGCGTTCTGGATGGATTCGTTCGCGGCGGAGCAGAGGGGATACCACTTCAGCTATCTGCTCAAGATGTATGGATCCTTCCGGAAGTTCCGGCCGGTGAAGAGGGAAGCATCAGATCCAGTGCTGAGCTACACCTGCAGGAAGTGTTCGCATGTGATGCAGCATCCCCGTTCCAAGTGGCTACCGCATAAAAATAAAACGGGGAGGTGTTCGAAGTGTGGATCATCATTCAATGTGAACGATGTTATCAATGGAATCATCGGAGTATCTGACTACTTGCCAAAATAATCCAAGAAGTACCCGAGAATGGTTCCGATTACCAAAAAAATAAAAGAAAATACTTTTTCACGAGTTGTTTCCAATTTAAAATCCAAGCGCTCCTTCTGCTCACTCAGAGTTTTCTGCTGTATTTCGGCTTGAATTTTTTCGAACAAATTGTGAATTGCCATTCTCACTTTTTGATTGTTTTTGATTATGGACTCACCAAAAGAAGCAACAATTGGCCTGATAGTTCTTTCAATAATTTGGGTATCTGCAGGGTTGATGAATCTCATTTTTGGAAGAATATTATCACGAATGATAGCAAACAGTTCGCTACAAAACTGTTCGACAATTAAAGTATTTACGCTTTCTTTTCTCGCCTCAGGATTCGCCCAAAATCCGTTTTTGGGAGGAATAAGAGCGGTCTCAATGTCCGCAGCTCGTTTTGAATAATATTGTTGCTTTAGAGGTTGGATGTAACCGTTGATCGAATCAACAACATCCTTGTTATGCTTATCATAGTTAGTGAACCATAATAAAAGAGTTCTAAAATTTTTCATACGATATTGTGACTTGTGGGAGAATCAGTTTAAAATTAGTCTTCGTTGGGATGGAATTTCAAATGCGGGTTTCTCAAATAATGGCACTTTGAGTGGCGAAAGTGGAACCACTTGTACTGAATAATGAAATAGATCTTCAGACATTCGGACCTTTTGGACCTCAAGGGCAAGAAGGACGGCATCTTCTATAGTAGGAATGATTGATGTATCGTGGATCTCCCTGCTCCACTCGAACCACGGTCCGGTGTCCAGAGGGATCACACATTGGAGGATGTGTTTAGTTTCGGGAGTGTAAAGGATATACATTTAACGCAATTTTGATTTTAGTGTATCAAAGTGAAGATCATTTTGTGTTTGAAGAAGAATTACTTTTGTTGTGTCACGAAATGCCGATGGATTCTTGATAAATACTTCTCTGGTTATGGAATAAGTGTAAGCCGAATATAGTGATACAGCCAAAGAAATGATTGCTAAGCCAATAGAAATCCGTTGAGAAATTCGTCGTGCCTTTTTTTCTTCTAAATACTGTTCCTTTATTGTATCAGATTCGTGTTGTCGCTTATGCCGTTCCTCGATTTCAACAGATTCAGCTATTGTTACGAAATTATTTTTAATGAAGTGCTTGAAGGGCTCCAAAGGATAAATCTCATCATCCACTATTTCACGAATCAAACTTAAAATAAGTTGGTCGGGAAAGAATTTACCATCTGAGTCTTGAATGTAAATAGGATAAATATATTCAGAAGTTATTGGATTAGTTCTAACCACAAGCCCGGCATCCACTAAAAGATTAACCAGAGCAATGTATTCCAGCACATACTGACGAACAAGAACACGGTCTTGAGGCACTAATCCGTGTTCTTTACCTTTGAAAAGTGCCCAATACTTTTCGAACCTTTTATGTGTTGGGTTATCGATCGTTTCAAACTTTACCAAATCAGTAAGCATTATGTCAACTGAGTAGAAAGTACTATTTAGAATATCATTACAAATGATTTTTTGAATATCTGAAATAACCATAGTTTCTCCGCAAATATTATTATGCGAACTCAAATTGAGCAAATCAAAAGAGACTTTCAAGCCAAACTTGAGATGAACTCTCCCCGGTACCGCCGTGCAATCATCCGGGAATTGGACTATCTTTACCGGAAGCACGGACGCGGTGATTTACAGGCTTTTTTGAGCGCTGTCGAAATATACTTCGACATCCCGGCCACAGAAAAAGCATTGACATTTGAGGTCTTCAAAAAGTCCCAGGCTCAGATCGCGGAACTCTGGGACCAGTTCTTCCAGGAGAGCACTGATCTGTTCGACGCAGCCGATCCGAACCTCTTCGAGAAGATGCAGTCGCTCTACAAAGTGGACTTCAGAAAGATCCGCAACGGCGCCGGTGAGATCATCACTGAGGAGATCCGCCGCTCCATCCGCCAGGGGAAAGGCTACGAAGAGCTCCGCTCCCGTCTTCTCCACCGTTCACTCGGCGAAGCGCAGTCCCGCACGCTCGCCATCACCGCGCTCGCTCAGTTCGACAACGGCATGATGTTCGAGTATGCTCAGCAGGGCGGCGTGGAGAAGTTCCTTTACGATGGAGTGCTGCACACCAACACGCGGCCGTTCTGCCGAGAACACCTGGGAAAGCAATTCACGCTCGCACAGATCCGAAAGATGGACAACGGTCAAGGGATCCCGGTGGAGACCAGCTGCGGCGGATACAACTGCACACATTTCTGGACTCCGCTGGTGAGTGAGCTGCCGAAGAAGGGAGCGCGAACCAAAAAGAAAGTTGTAAGCAACACTGCAGCGGGAACGCCGGTCAGTGAAGCATTGAGTGTGCAGGCAAGAGGAGAGCTTAAAAATAAAATCAACCGAGCTATGGCATTCATCGACCGTACTCATGGTGATGGCCAATTAAAATTACTGCCAGTCGTTAGAATGAGTCGCGGAAAAGAGTATGGAAGGTTTCGGTGGTACTCTTCTTCGCGTGAAGCCGTCGATATTGAAATACGTGAGGACGGAGCGCATGTCGAAATGACGACCATCCATGAAGTCGGACACTATCTTGATCACTCGGGAATCGGAATAAGAAAAGCGATGTCTTCCATGTCTGACCCGATGATGGATGAATGGAGAAATGTGGTTAAAGGAAGCAAAGCATATCAAAAACTGAAATCAGTTTATGACAGAGGATACATCGAGGTGGAGAGATTGGGGATCAAAGAGAAGATATACAGCCCAGAGGTCCGGAGCCATTTTAGTTACCTGCTGAGTGAAGAAGAATTGTGGGCGAGGTCGTATGCACAGTACATCGCGGTCAAGACCAAGGATCCGACTCTGCGTAATCAGTTAGAACAAATGCGGAGCGATCCGATAGAGGGGGACAGCCAGTGGAGTGATGAAGAGTTCGCAGTTATCGAAACAGAGATCGACAAATTGTTCACTAAGTTAGGATGGATACAATGACACTTGCACAATTGGAAGAAGCAATCATCAAACTTAACACCACTGGCGAGGAGGGGGTTAATGTCGAATCGGTAGTGGAAGAGATGTCGGCACTCTCAGACAAAAAGAACGCGGGTTCAATTTCGCGAGATGAAGAGATCGTTCTGTGGATGTTCTTGAAACGGTGTGAACGAACCGCCGCCGAGAGGTGGACAGCGATTATGCGTGGAGAGATAACACTCGGAAAAACTGAAGACGGATTAATTGATTAAAGGAGAGACACCAATGAAAGCAGAAACAGTTCGCAGCAAGGCACGACGGTTCATTGAAAAGGGTGAAATGAGCCAGAACGAATTGGCGAGGAAGTGCAGCGTCGCTCCTTCGACATTCTCAGGCTTCATGAAAGGACAATATGAAATGAGCCAGCTTCAGTTGAAGGAGATCATGAGGGTCATTGAACCTCTATCCTTCAATCCCAGGGTGGTCGGAGCTAAGCACCGGACCATGTTCCTGGCGCGGGGATTCGACCAAGACGAAATCGCGATTATAGCCTCCGAAATCCGAGGGGGAGGGAATGTATCGGGGTAACCCTCTCCGAACGATTGTGAACGAAACCGAACAGCATTACGATGAATCTTAGAGGCTTCCCGGGTCTCAAAAAAGCCCAAAAAAGGCAGGTATTTCAACCTGCCTTTTTTCTTTATGTTTTTAATTATTCTGGAAAGGTTTTTTTTGGAATTGTCGTTTCAATATTGTAGGTTTATAGAGGAACTGATTCTCTAGAAAAATTTTCTCAATTTATGACAACAATAATTAGGGGGTCCGTTTTCAGTGATCGTGTAAAGTTAAGAATTAGGTTAAATATTTATACGTATGTATAAACTTGACTTGAGTGGTGTAACCATATATATTGACATAGCACTCTAAATGGTAGAGTGCCAAAATTGTTCTTTCAAATAGTCATCGAATTCAGGGTTTAAAACACAACAGGCACCTATTGGCGTAGGTGCCTGTTGAAAATCCCAAAATATACCAAAAACGTGGAAGTAGTTGGATATTGGTTGTTTTAGCCCAGTTTCATCAACTCGGCCTTTTTTAATATAGGGACAGTCGGCTGTACAGTCAAGGAATTTCTTTCCTGTTAATTCTTACAGTACGATCAACACCATAAAAAAAGCCAAGAATCGTGATGAGACGAATTCTTGGCTTTTCTGTTTTCAGACCCATCTGGAAAGCAAATAACGCTTGCACAGGGGGACGGTGTTGATGTATATCGGGATGCAATTATATACACTTTCGCTGTCAGATGCAAGGATCAATATCACCTTCAAAAGAAGGAGGTATTTATGTCCGCAGAACGGCATAAACCTGATCCGCAGGGCGATAAGCCCGGCTGTCGTTATATCTTTCGCGCATCGCGAATGGTAAACGGCAAAAAACAAGTCGCCAAGGACTTTGGTCTCAAAGCCTGGCGAATTCCAGTGAAGGTTTAATTCGCTGGATGCGGCGGATTCACCGAAAGCAACTTCGGTGAATCTGTCACCTTATCATCTGACAACGAAAGGAGGTGCGAACAATGTATTTTCAATTATTCCAAGATGTTCAGTTGAATTGGCGATGGCGTTTGAGATCTGCCAATCATAGAATTATTGCAGATTCGGGAGAATCCTACATTAATCGTCAGGATTGTCTGAGTGCAATTATTCTCGTTATGGATACGAATCGGAATACTCCGGTAAATCAATGATCCATTTTGTGGTGGTGCGCGAGTTGCTTCGCGCATTTATTTTATGTAGCTCAACTTTTTTACCATTTCATCACCGACCAGATTCGCCAGTCTCCGCTTCTCTGAATCACTGAATCCCATAAATACTCTCTTCTTCTTGCTCTTCCCTGCACCCATCACGTTGTGATACAATGACAGCTGCTTCGTGTCGGCATCTTTCGGTCCGAGTACTGCGCTGTTGTCATCTGAATTAAGGATCCCAAGGTTCCTCATCATTCGTCCGGTCCAGGTGAGCGACACATGCGAGGTATCCTTCCCGGCGATCTCACGCATCTGTTTGTATCCACCCTTGATCACCACCCACGTTGCCTTCCCGTCCTTCGTGAAGACCTGAGCACCATTCGCCAGGAGATCCCGCTGGAGCTTCTTCGTCAATCCGCCGAGCGGCCGTGCGAACGGCTTTGTGGAATACTCATCCGCACCAGGTGAAGAACCAGGGAGGAACTTCCCGGAGAGAGTGCGCTGCCGGATGATCGCGAGACCAGCGTTCGCGAGCTTCATCACGATCACGCGATCAACGATGACATCCTTTAGGTTCTGAAGTTCAATCTGTAATTCTTGAAGTGTGCTCATCGAGGTTCATTCCAAAGCGGATCTATATCCGGGAGATCCATTGTTTGTCTGGCATGAGTATGAGTGCAGTCGCTCAAAAACTCAATACGACCATCAGTAACATATGAGTGGCAGATCTCTTTTGGTTTGTCCAGTTCCGGATGATACTTCGGCCAGTCAATAGTGGCGAGCATTGAATTGCGAAAAGTTGGTTTCTCCATATCCCCATTGAAAGACCAGCGATTATCAAACAGATGATAATCACCGCACCCCGGACACTTCACTGCCCATCCGTAATGAGTCCCATCATCGTTAAATACTTCTTTCACTTTCATACGGTGTCTTCCCCTTCCTGCGGAACAGTGTACCCGATCCGGCGATACACTTCCTTCTTCAGCAGCGGGAACTTCGGGTCCATGCTCTTCACTTCAGCGAGCACACGCGCATTGGCTTCGGTGTCTTCGGTCTCATCGGTGTTGAACCGGAAGACGGGAAACGCGGAGGCCGGTTCACCGTAGTTCTTCAGATAGTCCTGGACGATGTACTGTTCCGAGAGCGCTTCCTGCAGTGCAAGGAGATCTCCCCACATGATGTCGGCGCGGACGAAGTTGTGCACCTTCGCAGCTGCGAACGATCCTTTGTCGCTGACCTCTGAGGTGAGTGTCTGTCCCAGGATACTGATCGCCTGTTCGGTCTTGATCGTGTCCACGAGCTCTTTGTGCGCGGAGACGGATCCGGAGCGCACCGATTCGAGCAGCTGCAGTTTCACATCATCGGAGAACGCGGCGCGGGAATCCGTTCCGAGCTTCTCCAGTCCGTCCACGACCGCGGCGACCTCTTCCTTCTGCGCTCCCTGGCGGTACTGAGCCCAGACCATCGGATCGGCGAACTTCTCATTCCCTTTGGCCCAATTGAAATAGTCATAGTACTTGATCCAGGAATAGATCAGGTTGGTCCGCATGAACGAGCCGACGAAATTCTCTTCGATGCCGTCGAGCGGATTGAAGCGGATCAGAATGTGCGTCTCCGGATCAAGCGGCTTGCGCGAATAGATCTGCGTGTTGGTATCGGTGTTCAGGTGATCAAGTCCGTCATCGGTCAGCAGATCGAAATCAAGATCGGTGAGGGAGTACCGTTCCTTTTTCGTGACCATGGTGCCGAGCGGAGTGTTCTTCCAGATCAGCCTGGTGGCGCTCATCCCGAACAAGCGGCCGTTCATGATGGCATTGAACAGAGAGCTCATGCGGGACTTCACGAACCGGAGCTTCATCTCCTGGAGCCGCTTCTCTTCCTCCGGCGTCGGAGTGATTCCCTCTGGCATCGCGATCGTGTAATCGTACCCGAGCACGGCGAGCTTCCTGGTCTGCACCAGGCCGAGCAGGTTCAGATCGACCTGCAGCATCCGCTGCAGCGTACTCATCAGTCCGCGAGGATCCCGGTATCGACGGTCGATGTTGTTCGCGCTCCGGATGTACTTCCGCATCTGATCCAGCGTCGGGAGCAGTGAGTTGGTGAGATCTCCGTTCTTGTATGCCATGATGTCCTCTTATTAAAGTGCTCGTGTGAATGTCTTCTTGGATACGCTGGTGAAAATCGGTTTCCGGCCGCCGATCACATTGATGTGGAATTCCTGCATCAGTTCGAGAGCGCTGATCAGTGAGTCCGGCGCATCATCCTTCTTCGCCGCCTTCTTCAGCTTGAACTTGAACACCTGGTCGGTGTACTCTTTCCCTTCGACCGTCTTCCGGAATCCAGGAGGGAAGAGGAACTTCCCGGCCTTCCATTCCTGCTCCGCGATCGTAGCGAGATCATCCACTTTGTATTTCTTGAACGCGATGAATGGAAGCGGCATGTCGTGCAGCTTGGAATAGTTCAAGAGCGAGTTCGTCCAGGTGGACTCCTGGGAGACGTTGCCGTCGAATGCCTGAGCGATCACCGCGACCTCGCGGATATTCTCCGCGCTCCGGAGGGTGAGGAAGTCGGTGATCAATGTGTCGGAGGAGGAATAGCTCTTGCACCTCGCCGAAGTGATGTAGTACTTCTGCATCATCGATGACCAAGCCAGGCAGGTGATCGCCGTGGTGTCTCCCTTCTCTTTCAGCGCACAGTTCGGATCGGTGAAGATCACTGCGCGAAGATCATTGGGCAATGAGTGCCACTCCTGATAATGAACGTCCGGAAAAATGTCCCCGCTCTTCTCGGTCGGATAACCCTGGAAGTTCCCATTCCAATCATGATCATCCATCGGCTTGACCATCGACCGCATCTCCGCTTCACTCTTCGCCGGGAAGCGTTCGACCCAGATCGATCTCATCTCTTTCCGTCTCCTTGCATCCCAGGCGCGGAACCGGTGCATCACGAACTCGCTAGAAAGGATGGACCGCTCCTCTTCCTGGAAGAGACGGTTCATCGCGCAATCGACGGAGAAGTTATTCCCTTCCCAAAGGAGTGTGCCTTTGGCGGAGAGCGAGGTGCGCATCTCGTTCACGCGAGTGATCCGTTTCTCTACCGCCTCCTTTGTCATTGATGAGGTGTTGTTCTCGAAGTCCGTGAGATAGATCAGATCCGGACGTAGGAAGAAGGCTCGCTGTTTTCCGCGAGATGATCGTTCTTCAGAGAGTGCGCCGATGTAGGTCCCGGCCGGATTCGAGACGGACTTTGCGAAGAGGTTCTCAGATGACGCTTCGTTCCACTGCAGCTTGTAGTCGTGCTTCAATCGTTCGTTGCTCTCCAGCAGCTGCAGCATGTCCACGATGGAGGTCTGCGCCGGTGCGAGTGTCTCGGAACCGATGAGCTGATAGTGTCTCAAGCCGTGTAGGAAGTTGTAGAGGAACTTCTTCTTCGCCGTACCGGTCTTTGCACTGTCGCGAGGACCATGGAGAACGTGCGCCTTCTTGTCGGCGAGGTCCATGATGCGGACGATCTCCCGGTGGAACCATCCAGGAGGGAAATACTCATCATACATCTCCGGAGGGAAGTAGGTCGCATCCCAGAAGAAGAAGTCGGCCGCCGATCGCTTCAGTCGTTCGGTGACAGCGTGCGCGGTCCGCTCCTTCTCTGAGAATGGGACAATGATCTGCATCTGCTTTTCGATGTCGCGGCGCAGCTCCTCCTGCTGCTTCCTGCCGATCGCTTCGAGATTGGCGCGGCGCTGGTCCTCCAGCTGCTGCAGGAGTATATCCGATGTGGTGAATGCTTTCTTCATGATTCCTTCGCGATCTTGGTCTGCTCTTCTTTTACGATGCGGATGATGTCATCATCGGTTAGTTTCGGATCGAAGCGACGAACGATCCGTGCCAGGAGGACCGCATCGATGTTCTGTAGGTGTTTCTCCAGCTTCAGTGCCTGCAGGTTCTTTTGCATGGCAGAGAGATCCTTCACCATCTTCAGGCGTTCCTCGGCGCCGAGTTTGGTCTTATTCATTGACCGGGCAATCAGAACGATCTGGTGCTCCATGAAATCATGGACATCGTTGAACCCCTCCAGGTCCACCTGCTCCGCCAGTTTCTCATCGTCCTTCACCTTTCGCGAGATCCCTTTGTCGGACCGGTGTGAATACCTGGTCTTCACTCTTCCCTGGACAACATTATAGACCTTGAAGTAGGATAGGTTCATCTCATCCATGATCTCCTGGATGCTGAATCCATCCTTGAATAATCGAAGGATCTTCTTTCGTTCCGGTATTGAGGTCTTTGGCATGGTTATTCTCCGATCGCGCCGATGTAATAGTATAGGTTCGCCTGGATGACGCATTGGTCCGCAGCATTCCGGATGATGGTGAACGGCCGCTTCCGCAACATCAGTGTGAATTCACCATCGTCTGTCGTGAGAGTGGTCTTCGCATGCGTGATGACCTTAATCGCGATACCGAACGCCTCCTGAAAGGCGAGCGATGCATTCTTGTGCTCCCCGGAGCTGCAGAGGATCTTGATCTCTACCGGGACATCGATCTGCACAGTGTCATCGGTCGCTTGCAGGCTCTCATCCTCGAAGTCGGCGATGACGCCGGCGTACGGCGGACGCAGCGGTTTAGAATCCGTATCCTCCGAGAGTACCTCCGCGTCTTTGATGCCGATCGATGCTCTGTTGGTGTGGAGAACTTCCCGGACAGCTGCAGCTGCAATATCAGGTGTGATCATAGTGGGCTCGTCAATCGTTGAGTAGTGGCGAAATATTTCTCCGGTCCGGAGGAGACAACGGTCCCGGAGTTGTCGCGAAGAGGAGTGCGGCCGGACTGGATCGCGTCCAGCGCATCGATCGCATCGTCATACATTTTCTTCCGCCGATTGATCTCTTGTTCATCCAGTTTCCCCTGCATCCCGGATGTGAACCACACCACAAGAGCGCAGGCAATGTTCCTCAGAAACGCATTTGAGGTAGCCGGATCGGTCGGCGCGGAGATCCCGGTCTTTTGATAGATGATCTCATCGGCCTGCGCGATCGCTTCTCCCAATCCATCGACCGTATCCTTGACAAGGAAACCCTCATCCGAAACGAACGCTTTCAATATTTCTGTATTGATGAATGGCATTGTGCTCCTCCTAAAGTCTGGTGCAAAGGTAAATTATCGATGTCAAAAAAAATGGGTACCGGTACCGGTGACATTTTTCTGGAAATCGTGTGATGTAACTTGCTCCCGTCATTGATGAACAACTCACTTAAGGAGCACCATGAAAGACAAACTTCTTGCACTGCTGAAATCACTCGGACTCATTCCGGATGATAAACTCGAATCGGTGAGCAAAGAGCTGGACAAGCTCGAACTGGACAAACCGGCACCGGCTCCCATCGATCCGTCGAAGATCACCGATCCCGCGCTGAAGCAGATCGTCGAAGCGCTGAATAGCCAGGTGACGGTCTTGGGTCAGCAGAACAAGACTCTGCTGGACACATTGACCGCCGAGCGGACCGAACGTGAGAAAGCAGTGAAGCTGCAGCAGGACCAGGCGAAGAAGGATAAGGATCAGAAGGTCGCGGACCTGGTGGCGAAGGCGCTCAAGGAAGGGAAGATCGTGAAGGCGAAAGAGGAGTGGCTGAAGAAGTATGCTGAGGCCGATGTCACCGCTGCAGAGGAGTGGGTGAAGGACGCGCCGGTGGACAAGAACTTCAAGCCGGAACCGAACAAGGGCGGGAAGACCGAAGGCGGGGAAGGTGAAGGCGGAGAGAAAGTGAAGGGTCCCCTGGGATCAGTGAACCAGGGTATTCTCAAGAACGTGTTAGCACAATCATCCAATAATTAAAGGAGAACCAGATACCATGAACATTGCCCAGATTTCCTCGCTCAACGATCGTGCGGCCGGACTGTTGTCCGCCATGATCGAAACCGCACCGATCCTGCAGATCGCGGAGTTCCAGGAGGAGGCCTCCGACCATCTGCTGGCCACCGGCCGTGAGACCAAATCCGGCTCCGGTATCCGTAACGAAGGCGATACCGCCAATCGTACGGCAGCTGCACCGGATGTCTCGCCCCGCAAGCTCCGCCTGTTCTCCCGCGAAGTGTCCGTGGACAACGTGCGTATCCAGGATGTGAAGCGCGGCGTCACCGCTCCGCAGGGACTCAAGAACTTCTATGATGCGCAGCTCAAGGTGGAAGCCCTGGGTATCGCCGAGGAGTTTCAGGACGAATCCTTCGTCGGGACCGACACGACCAACGGCGGCGGGAAGTACCGCATGCTCGGCTTCAGCGAGTTCGTGAAGGATGCAAACGCGGCCGGACAGACCAGCCGGTTCGGATTCTCCGCCTCCGACATCGCAGCGATGAACTCCCAGCTCGCTCTGAAGCTGGACACCGAAGCGAACCAGAACGCTTTCGTCGAGGCGCTCATGAAGCTCAAAGCCCAGGTGCCGGGTGCGAACGCGATCATGGTGAACTCGAACCTGTCGGCGCGTCTCACGACGATCGGCAAACGCCTCGGCGCGGCCGGTGAGAGCACGACCACGTTCGGCACGAAAGTGAAGACCTTCGACGGTACGCCGCTCATCGAATTACCGACCACGGCGATCCCGCAGACCGAGAGCGACGGTTCGAACAGCGATTGCACCTCGCTCTATGTGGTGCGCTTCGCGGAGCATACCGGCGCCGCGTTCACCTCGAACAGCGGGTTCCTCTTCCAGGACTTCGCCGAGACCAGCCAGCTCCCCTCCGGAGTGGCACGGCTGGAGATCTTCGCGAACCTGGCAGTGCTCCGCCGTAATGCGGTCCGCCGCATGTCGCGCATCCGGCTGTAATGCGCTGCAACTGCTTCACCTCCTCGCCGGTCCTTCGAAGGCCGGTGAGGAGTGCAACGAATTCATGATCACATCATTCAACCATGAGGGACCAATGAGACACCTTTTCAACACTTCGCCGCTGATCATCTTCATGGTGATCATCATGGCAGCGCTCACTCCTGCCTTCGGCCAGGGATGGACCACCTACAATGCCGATGACATCTATTCGGATGAGAACGCGGGTAAAGCCATCCGATTCCAGGGAACGATCGACAGCACGCTCACAACCTACACGAGTTCGTCCTTCCAGCTCTCCGGATACCAGGGAGAGAGCTTCACGACCTATCCGGTCCATTACCGGTACCGAAACGTCTCAGCTGCAGGGACTCCGTATGTCACCCACATCATCCAGGGCAACTATGGGGATTCGACTTGGGTGAACATCGATACATTGATCGTGCGCGATTCGACGGAAACCTCTCAGATCGGGACCATCGACTTCAATGGACGGAAGTGCTATTCGTATCGGCTCTCCTCGGCCGGAGGGACCAGCGGCAACGGGAACAAGAACCGTTCGGACACTGTGAGCGAGGTGACGCTCTATGTGCCGCGTAAAGATCCGGAGTAACGTTCCATCGCCCTGCAGCGGTGAGAAACTTCTGCAGGGCTCTAATCAAGAATCAGCCAATCACAATATCTGAAGACTGATGATCACCTTGGACCCTCTTGCAACATCCATATCGGGAATCTTCCTTATAGTAGCACTGATCGCCGTGCTGAAGTTCGTCAGCGATAGGCCGAAGAGAGAAGAGATCCAATCGACAATTGACCGGACGGTGCAGCCAATCGCCGATGACGTGAAATACATCCGTGAACGCATCGACCAGATGCCTGTGAGGAAAACGAAATGATCGCCCTGAAAGATACCGTCCGTTTCAAACGGTTCACACCGGAGATCATCTTCATTCTGCCGATCATCGTGGATGTGTGGAACAAGTTCGCGGTGGAGACTGTCCCGGTGATCACGAGCGCGAATGATTCCTCGCATGGCGCGAACAGTTATCACTATTCGGACTATGCACTGGATCTCCGCAGCAAGAACCTCAGCGAGCAGCAGAAGGATCAGATCCTCGCCGAGCTGAAGAAGCGACTCGCTGGCCGAAACTATGATGTGCTCCTTGAGAAGAGGGGAACGGACAATGAACACTATCACATCGAATTCAATGCGCGGAAGAAATAATGCAGACGATCCATCCTATTGAGCCGGACGGCCTGAAGCAATCACCCATCCGGAAGCCGAACATCTCAGCAACACCGGTACCGGAAACTCCGGCACCGCAGATCGTGGCCAATGTCGGCTGGCCCACGCTGGTCCTGACCTGGATCAGGACGAACATGTCGAACGATATTCTCAACTTCTTCAAAGGAGACACCATGGATTCCAAACTCTGGTACGCATCGAAGACCTTCTGGACGAACATCATCACGCTGCTCTGGACCTTCATCGGTCCCGTCATCGGCATTCCGACGCTGGATCCGGAAACGATGCTGGGTATCCTGACAGTGATCAACGTGATCCTCCGGATCGTGACCAAGCAGCCGGTCGCACTGAAATAGATCCACCGGTGAGCGGTCCTTTACCGGGCCACTCATCACTACTCACACACACTATCTGAAGGAGATCAGCAATGCCGAAGAACGTATCCAAGATCTTGAAGCAGACCACCGACAAGATCTACATCAAAGAATCCACCACCGGCGCCGAGCCGTCCTGGGCCGCGGCCGATGAGATCGGATATACCGATGAGACCTCGCTGGTCATCGAATCGAAGAAGGCCGTGCAGACCGAAGGCGGCGGAGCTTCGATCCAGGTGAACTCGGACTTCAGCGTGAAGATGAATGCTCTCCAGGTCCTGGATCAGTCCACGATCCTGGCGCTGAAGAACAAGAACGTCTGGATCATGGTGAAACCCAGCGGGACGGTCTCGGCCACGAACCAGGAGATCAAGGTGAAGAACATCCTCCTGAACGTGGAGCCGAAGATCGATGCATCGAAGAACAATAAGAGCGTTCTGGTGCTCTCGGCCGAGAAGTCCGAGTACGATGAGGCGAACGTCTATGCATTCGCTTCGAGTTCCACCACCGTCTCCTAATCACTGATCAATGAACCTTACTCCTCCCCGGGAATCCCTGGGGAGGATCAATTCCTCCTATGCCGACCAAAGACGTAAACAAGCTCCTGAAGGGAGTTAACGACTGCATTCTCGCCGCTGTGGACGACGCCGGTGCCGTATCGCCGTCACAGGTCGGCGACACCTTCCCCCTGCTCTCGTGCGGGTTCCTGGATGAGAACGCCATTCAGAGCGAATCGAAGAAGCTCACACAAAAAGAGCACGGTGGGAATCTCCTGCAACTCGGTGAGATCGCGAGCGTGAACATCAATTCCATCTCAGGTGCGGCAAGCGGCATCACGGCAGCGAAGCTGTTCAAGAACGCACAGTGCAATATCTATGGATTCGGTTCGCAGCAGTCCCACAAACTCACCAAGTTCCTGATGAATGTTGAGACGCCGAACGAATTGAAGAAGAACGGGAAAAGCGTCATCCAGTTCACCACGGAAAAGAAGGTCTCTCCGGATGAAACGCTGGGCACCCTGGGCTCCTCCGCGACAGCATTCTCCACTGATTCGGCATATAAATACAAGGAGATCATTCGGCAGATCAGGCAGCAAGACCTGGTGTTCTGTGTCCTGCCGTACCTTGGCAGCTTCGGTCAAACTACGAAGCTCTATGATGCAAGCGATAACCGGGTGACCGGTTCTTTGATCAATGGTCCTGCCTGGGGAGCAGCTCCGGATGCCATCAATTCGAAACTCACGTTTGATGGTGTTAATGACTATGCGGACTTCGGTAATCTGTCGATCTTCTCTGATGTAGGATTGCCGGACTATATGCTGGAGTTCTGGATCAGTCCCAAGGCCGCGGACGGTGCGTTCATCTATCCCTATTCGAAGAAATCTGTTTTCGGTGACACCACTGCGGGTATCGGTCTCTACCGGAACGGTGTGAACAACTTCACGTTCCGCATGGCGGATGGAACAAACTCAAAAGAGTGCGGCGCTATCCCTGCTCTTCAGAATGTGTGGGTGCATGCAGTGTGCACCCTCGACCGGGATGGTTCGATGAAGACCTACAAGAACGGTGTTCTCACAGAAACCTCGACCACGATCTCCGCCATCGGATCCATCGCTAACTCCGTCTCCATGTATTTGGGGAGATCCAGCAGCAACTATGGCAACGTGGACCTGGGAGCATTCCGCGTCTATAATTTTGGAGCCGGTGGACTTCCCTCCAATATTGCCACGATCATTGCGGATCACTACAACGCCGAGAAAGCGATCTTCGGATTATGATGTATCTGATAGGACCATTGGAGCTGCTGAAGCAGCTGTTCCCCTCTCATGACTGGAGCCATGCACGAGTGAGCTTGGATGGATCTGAAGGTGTGATTGAGGCGGTCGTGACACCTGAGATCGATCAGAAACTTCAGGCAGAGGGGGTGTTCGTCCTGGACCATGCAGAAGCGATCGCCTATCTGAATGATCCTGATATGATCGGAATCTGGACCCCTGAATCTGAAGGTGTTGAATGAGCAACTATGAATATTCCATTGCCGGCCGGACCATTCACCTGGCATCGATTGTCACTCCGAAACGGATCAGTGAATTCTGCACGATCTTCGGTAAGAAGAAGCTCTCGGAGCTCATCATCCCCGGAGCGGACAAGATCAATGATACGGCTTCCGGGATGAACCGGATGCTCCTAGATGCAATGGGTGATGCGGATCTGGCTCACAGGATCCTTTGCACCTGCACGGATGCAGAGATCTCCCTGGAGGAAGCCGCCGAGGTGGACAGCGAGATCATCGGAAGGATCGCCACCGATTTTTTTTTGCTCTTGATCGTGAAATACTTCAGGCAGCCGAAGTAGCGAAACGGCATGGATCCACCTCCGGAGAGGATCCCACAGAATCATTCAGCGAGGCTGACGAAGACTATCCCCGACATCTTCGCAGCCTCGTTCTATTTGTGTCCGGCAGCAAGCCGGGGGATTGGCACGATCTCTGGACCCGGTGGCGGTATAGCGATGTGATCGAACTGCTCCTGGTGAAACTGGATCGCTGGGAAGAGGATATTGATACGATCAGCAATCTGGATATTGAATTCGCCGAACAATTGAACACACACCTCCTCATTAAAATTCTGCAGAGACTATGAACACTGTTGAGATTAAACTTGTCATCAATGGTAAGGAAGCGATCGCCACGCTGCAGCTGACGGATGATAACGTCCAGAAGATGGCGGACCATCTGCAGCAGCTGGGACAAAAAGGAGCGAATAGTGTCGATCTGATCCGGCAGCGGTACCAGACTCTTGTTGCACTGATGGAGTCCCAGCCGCTCGGATCGAAGGAGTTCGAAGAACTCTCCATGATGACGGCACAGGCGCGGAAGGAGCTGGATGCAGCTGAAGCAATGATGCAGAAGACCACCGGTACCACCGGCAATGCGCGGATGGCCGTGACATCCTTCTCTCAGACCCTCTCGGACTCCACGCAGTTCCAGAATGGATTCCGCTATGGCATGATGGCCGTTTCAAACAACCTCGAACAGATGTTCTCAGCTCTCGGCCGGGTGAAGGAAGAGAGTGCAGCGACCGGCCAGTCGATGACGAAAACCTTGGTCGGCGCACTCAGCGGTCCCGGTGGAGTGATGATCGCGCTGAGTTCAGTTATGGTGTTGTTGCAGATATTGCCAGGATTGCTCGAAGAAAACGAGCAAAAGATGGAGGATTTTTCCCTCAAGACCCTTGAAAACGCTGATGCATTGTCTGAGAATGCAGAGGCGATTCGAAAAGTCTCCCAGGAGCTGGAGGGTATGGGTGAAGGCGAGATACTTGATGTGATCATCACGCTGGAGAATAAGATCAAGATGTCCTCCGAGCGGTCCATCAAGAATATTGAATCCTGGACCGGTGCGCTCAAATCATTCCTCAATGCACGGTATGGGTTCAACTTTGATCTCACCGGCGGCGAGGGTGAACAGGCGGCCCTCCTGGAGAAGAGCAAAAAGGCCGCTGAAGAAGAGCTCGCGAATCGGAGCCGTGTGAAGATCCTTGAGGATGAGATCACCGCACTGAAGGAAGCGCAAAACAAGAAGGGAGTGGACCTCCGCGAGAACCTTGCGCAGATCGAAGCGAAGGAGCGGGAGCGGACTCAGCTGTTGAAATCCGATAATGAACTGTTGAACGAACAGGCCGAGGAAACGATCCGGCTGCAGCGCTCGCAGGTCGATGCGATGGTCGATGGTTATGAGAAACAGAAGGCGGCCGCCAATGCTGCTTTCGAAGAGGCCAAAGCAGGGCTCCAGGAGGAGCTGCGAGACAAACAGATCTCTCAGTATCAGTACACAGAATTATTGAAGGCCGAAGAGACCAAGAGGAACAATGAGCTCGCGAAGATTGAAGCGGAGCGTTCCTCCAGGACGATCGATCTGCGATCGGATGCACTTCGCCGTATGACGGCAATGGATGCCTCAGAGCTTCAGTCAAAGATCAATTTGGATGAACGCATTGCATTGTCGAAAGCAACCACGGAAGAAGAACGTCTTCGCATCACGAAGGAGTTCGCCATCAAACGGGTTGAGGCCGAAGCGAATGCACAGATGGCGATCCTTGAGATTGAGCGGCAGGCCATCATAGCAAAGATGGCCAATGCTCCAGTGGGATCCAAAGACCGTGATTCATTAGTGGTCGCATTAGATGCCAATGATGATGCTGTTCAGAAAGTGCTTCGCGAGCTGCAACAGAAGAAGACAGAGATCACCGTCGGATTCAACATTGACTCTGGAGCCCTAGCCGGTATTGATACGATCGCAGGCATTGAACGCAAGCTGGCCGAAGAGCAGCAAAATTTGAGTAAGGCCACGACGGACCAGCAGCGCGAGGCTATTCGGCAGAGAATTGAAGACCATAAAGCTGCTCTGCTTCAGATGTCCTATTCAGAGGAGCAATTCAGGCGCGATGTGTATTCCGGGTTGAAGGATCTGTATAGCCAGGTCGCTCAGCTGATCAGCCAGAATATTCAGCAGGATGCCGATGCGAAACTTCAGCAGCTGGATGAATCATACCGGATCCGCGATGAGCGAATCCGAACGGACCAGGAAGCAGCACTGAACCAGCTTCAGATGGAGCAAGAGTCCGTCGTTGCTCAGGCGACTACGAGTGCTCAAAAGACACAGATCAATAAGAACTATGCTGAGCAGCGGAAGGCGATTGAGAAGCAGTATGCAGCAGCTGCAGCTCAATCGGAACGAGCAAAAGAGGCTGAGGCAAAACAGATCAAATTGGAGGCTTTCGAAGCGCAGAAGAAGCTCAGCTATTTGACAGCGACGATCAACATTGCCGAAGGTATAGCCAGGATCCTGGCAACAGTTCCTCCGCCGTTCAATGTCCCGCTCATTGCATTAACGGCCGCCTCCGGTGCCATCCAGCTGGCGGCGATCTCAAACTCCAAGCCGGGCTTCAAAGAT
>JABWAK010000152.1 GCA_013361065.1 Bacteroidota bacterium | reverse complement strand
AGGTAGAGTTTCTCCGCGACCCTCCATGATGTTGCCGTTATGGTGCCGGTACGGGAATACGGTGCGACCCCGTGCTTGACAGCGTTCTCCAGCAGGGGCTGTGCCATCATGCACGGCACGAGCGCATCCAGTGTGTCAGGATGGAAATTGGTCCTGATGATCAGACGGTCCCCCATGCGGGTCTTCTCAATTAGCAGATACCGTTCGATGAATGCGATATCGTCCTTCAGCGGGACCTCAGGGACATTCATCCGTTCCAGCGATATCCGCAACAGATCACCGAGGTAGGTGAGCATCTTGTCCGCCTGCTCGACGCTGGAGTACATGAGCGATGAGATACCATTGAGTGTATTGAACAGGAAGTGCGGCTGCAGCTGTTGATGCAGCGTTCTGATCTGAGCTTCTTTCAATTGTACTTCCAGTTGTGACGCCCGAAGTTCCCGCTCAGAGTATTTCCGGAAGTAATCGAAGGCGAAGTGGATCGCAATGATGATACTGTAATAGAGCAGACGATAGACGTGATTGACGCGAGCAAGCGATGAGATCACGTAATCAAGGTACGTGATATCCGGCATTTTTTCGAAGATCCCTGCATACATCCATGGCACCACTGAGTGAATGCCGTAGATGTACGATGTATAGATCGGGATATGGATGAAGGTGAAGAAGATCCCTGCGGCAAAATGCAAGCCCAGGGTCACCATGAATGGAATGGAGCGTTTGGAGATCCACTCCGCGCTCCAGATGATCGCGGGAGTGAGGATCAGCCACAGATAGGCAGCAACGAGCCTGTCGAGAAGTACGTTGATGGTCTCATTGGTGGTGGGAGCCGGCGCATTCGATTCGAACGAATCTGCGTAGATCGCCTGAAGGAAGAATGCGATGCCGAGCATCGTCAGGAATCCGAAATAGAACAGCAGCTCGGTCCGGTAGGTCTGCCAGTATGTTCGCGACGACCTCACGCGGTGTACCATCTCAACGGATGCGAGTCAGCGATCGATCGGCTCGGAACGGTGCCGGTCATCGCCGGCCCTCCGCGTACCGTATACCGTTCGGTTTCGAACCGTTGAAAGCTGTTGCAGGCGAGGCAGCGTGGAGCATCAGCGGCCGGTGCGGCTGGGCATCAGCATTGATGAGGTGTGCCGTCTCAAGACTTTCATTGGCGAACGGTGTCTCACGGCTGGTGAGCAGCCAATTGATGTTACACCCGAGGTCGATCAGTTTGACGAGCAGTACCGGACCGGGAAGACTCCGGCCGTTCAGATACCCGGAATAGAGCGTGGAAGGATTCATATCCAGCGCTTCGGCGAATTTCTTCATCGTGCCGTACCGTTTGTACCCGAACAACCGCAGGTTTTGTGCAACCTCTTTCTTGTTCAGTTTCATGGCTTCCTCCAGTATAGAATGAATGGGTTCATGATACAATTGTTCAAGTATACGGAAGAGTAACCGTCATGGAAATGATTTTGGGATGAAAACACATGGATTTGGGATGGGAAACGCTGTGATGGGGCGAATTCAATCAGAATCCCAGTATTTACGAAATGCTGGTTTTACGGCGTTTTTCACTATATAAATAAGGTGGTACCGGAATGTGACGCTTGACAATTGGGTCTGCTGTCTTTATATTCAAATCAAAGACTATTCCAAATATCACGGCGACAGGTACTCGGATCGGATCAATTTGGTACACACTTCTCACAACGGCATCGCCCGTTGGTCTCCTACTCTTCAACAATGATGAATCTATGGTGAGCTATCTCCGTAGCCGGTGCCATTTGGTTCACTGGGATTGCTTGACAAAGTAATTATAATGCTTTAATTTCTTTTCATCATCGTTTTCTCAACAATATAATGCGCGGAAAGGAGAGTGATTAAGCGCACAGCGTCAGCAGCATCAATCAACACACAACTATCCACATTAGGAGGCAGCAATGTCTAAAAACTTCCGTTACTTTTTGGTTGCACTGTTAGTGTTGTCTGTATCGGCAGTCGCCGGAACGAAGCGTGTTCCGATGGCAGCGGTTGACAACGGTGTTTCTTCCGATGTCTTCAAAGTCGATACCCGCAATCAGAGTCAGGTGATCACCTATACGCTGATTGATTCGATGGCCAACGCATTCGGTCCTGCGAATATCAACGTCAATCCGATCGCCTATGATCCGTATTCCAACTCTGTCGTGATCGTGCATCGCGGCCGTACTGTATCCGGACAGATCTTATACGCCTATTCCACCAACGGCGGAACAACTTGGGGCAACAAAGTTGGTCCGATGCAGGGCGGTCTCGCCGGCAACACAAACGGCCGGTATCCCTCGGTTGCACTTCATAACCCCTTCAAGGCAAAAGATAAAGATTCCGTCCTTGTGCAAGTCGTGTTCCCGCTGCTCGTGGGCGGTGCATTCGGCGGCATGATCTACGCCACTGATCCCGGCGTGGGTGCTGGTTCTCCTTTGTCCTCCATCGACTCTGCTGGTGTTCCGTGGAGTTCGCAGATGACCTCCGGTTCCGTGTTCGGATCCAGCAACTATCTGTTCACGGCATATGATGGTTCGGATGCAGGCCATATGTCTGTGTTCCGTACGACCGATGGTGTGTCATTCTCGAAGGTTCAGCCGGCACAGATGGCTACCGGAAAATTCTATCCGGATGGAAATATTGACGATGCAGTCGGTGTCTCCTATCAGGGTGGCGCATTCTATATTGGCGTCTATGCTTCCTTTAAGAACGCTGCTCCTTCCGATACGGGTGCCTACACACTCGGTGTCTCCAAATCCACCGACGGTGGTGCAACGTGGTCCGAGTTCGATATCGTTCCGCGTGCTGGTCTGACCCCGGCATATGCTACCAACCGCTCCTATCGCCGTGTCGGTAACGACTTCACCGTTGATGCCAACGGCGGTTACCATTGGCTCGTGACCGAAGTGGACACGCTGTCCAATCCCGACAAGTGGTCCGTGTACCACTATTATAAAGCATCCGGCGGAAGCTGGACCGCAACAAAGATCAAGGACTTGTCCGAACACCGCAACTGGTCGTATGGTGCATTGGATCAGACCCGCACCGAGAACCAGCTGGCGATCTCTCCCGATGGCAAGACCATTGTTGCGAAGTGGATCGAAGACGGCCGCGGTGCTACCTATGCTGATTCGCTGCCGGTGGCAGATGTGTGGACCTCAAACTGGAAGCAGGGTGCCGGCTGGTCGACCCCGGTCAACCGTACCAACACTCCGGACGTGAACGATCAGATCGTTCACCTCGCGCAGTATCTTGACAACAGCGGAAACGGTTACTTCTTCCGTTCCCAGGCACTGAACAGTGCTGTGAACAATGCTGACAATGACACGCGCGTCACCGGTGTGTATTTCTCGAAGGATGGTATTGTTGGTGTACGCAAGGAACAGGGAATGGTTGCAGGTTCTTTCAACCTGTCCCAGAACTTCCCGAACCCCTTCAACCCGACCACGAACATCCGGTTCTCCATTCCGAACAGCGCTCTGACGACCCTGAAAGTGTACAACATGGTCGGCCAGGAAGTTGCAACGCTGGTGAACGGTCAGAAGGAAGCTGGCGTGTACTTTGTTGACTTCGATGCTTCGAAGCTCGCTTCGGGTGTCTACCTCTACAAACTGCAGTCCGGTTCCTATGTCGAGACCAAGAAGATGGTCCTCGTGAAGTAAGTTTCACCGTTGTCCGCGCTTGCCGTCCTTTGCGGGACGGCAAGCGCCTTCTGCAGCACGACTGTTGAACACCAACCCCACAATCAACTATTTAAGAAGGAAAATATGAAAAAGACGTTATTTTCTTCGGCACTGGTCCTGCTCTTGCTCGGGACCAGTACTCTGTTTGCAGGTATCACCGGCAAACTCGCCGGTAATATCATCGACAAGGATACGAAGGAACCGATCATCGGCGCCAGCGTCGTCATTGTCGGTACCAACTTCGGTTCTGCCGCTGATATCGAAGGTAATTACTTCATCCTGAACATTCCTCCGGGAGCGTATACGATCCGTATCTCCGCGATCGGATACCAGTCTGCATTGTTCAAAAATGTGCAGATCAGCGTCGATGCTACGACGAAGCTTGATGCGATTCTGGCATCGTCCGCCGTCGAACTGAAGGAGCAGGTGGTCACGGCAGAGCGTCCGCTCGTTGATAAGTCGGTCACCGGCTCCATCCGCAAACAGAACTCCAACGAGATCCGCGCACTTCCCCGCGAAAACATCCAGGGCCTGGTGGCACTGACGGTCGGCGTGGTGAACGGCGTGAACTTCCGCGGAAGCCGTAACACGGATAACGTGCTGCAGGTGGACGGTCTCCAGGTGAGCGACCCGCAGGTCGGTTTCACCGGCGGTATCTTCCCGACGGTGTCGAACCTTGCCATCGAAGAAGTGCAGGTCATCACCGGCGGTTTCACTGCTGAGTATGGCAATGCGCAGGGCGGCGTCATCAACTCGGTGACGAAGGAAGGAAGCACCGAAGTGTACGAAGGTACGTTCCGCTACAAACGCGATGTGGAGGATCTGAACGGATCGTCCGACAAGGGGTACAAACTGAACGGGAAGAACCAGAACCTGTTCGAGTTCAGCTTCGGCGGCGGTATTCCGATCGGCGCCCGCACTCGGTTCTTCATGGCGGGGAAAGCTGAATACACACAGTTCCGCAGTGATAACTATGCGTTCCTCGATCCGACCGGCCGCAACATCGGCAAGCGTCCGCATGACCGGTTCGCAGAACGTTCCTTGAACCTGAAGGTGACGTCGAACCCGACGGATGAGATCAAGCTGTCCGTGAGCGGATTCAGCGGAAAAGCATTGTGGGAGAACTCCTCCTGGACGTGGCTCTACGGTGATTACACGCAGCAGGCGAGCTTCATGCAGTCGAACAATCAGTTCTTCACCCGTGTGTCGCACACACTGAGCAACGCAACATTCTATGAAGCGACCGTTTCATACTTCTCCCAGGAGTACAATGCTGGGAAGAAGAATGAAGCGAAGGATTACAATATGCTCTTCGATTCCTTCGAGATGTACGGCATTGTGGATGCCAATAAGGACGGGATCATCGACCGGTATGCACCCACCGGGAACAGCGGTTTCGGCATCAATCCGATCACCGGAAAACGCGAAGGTTCATCGTACAGCCAGGGCAACCAGAATCCGTACGGTGTCCGCGGCAGCACGGCGAGCGTGATCTCCTTCGTCAACTTCGGGAATGTCCGCACACTGGAGAACCGCAGTTCGAAGTACTACTCCTTGGGCGGCACGATCTCCAGTCAGGTAGACAACAACAATCTGATCAAGACCGGTTTCGAAGTGAAGGCGCATAATGTGTTCCGCGAGTACAACAGTCTGCCGTGGGATGCGAATCCGTTCGATGATAAGTATGAGTATTCCCCGATCCAGGGATATGCATTCGTGCAGGACAAACTGGAGTATCAGGGCATCATCGTGAATGCGGGTCTGCGTTACGATTACCTCGATCCGCAGGCGAGCAAGATCGCCAACCTGCTGAAGCCGGGCAATCCTCCCAAGACGACCGATGTGGCGATGAAATCACAGATCAGCCCGCGTTTCGGCGTGTCATTCCCGCTGACCGAGCGGTCCAAATTCAACTTGAACTACGGATGGTACATGCAGGAGCCGGTGCTCACCCGCCTGTATGAGTCCATCACCACGTTCGATCTGTCCCGTGGTAATCAGATCTTCGGTAACCCTGACCTCGATCCGCAGAAGACCAAAGCGTTCGAGATCGGTTATGCGAACCAGATCACCGATCTGTTCGTGATCGATGCAACGGCCTACTACAAGGATCTCTATAATATCGAAGGTGTGACCTTCGTGCCGGCGGTCCCGAGCTCGTTCACGATGTATACCACCAGCGAGTACGGCAACTCCCGCGGTGTGGAAGTCAGCCTCCGGAAACAGCTCGCCAACTTCTGGCGCGCACAGGTCTCCTATGCCTATTCGATCTCCAAGGGCACGGCCTCCAGTGTGACCACGAACTATCAGCTGGTGACCAATGGTCCGCCGGATCCGTACACGGGCGAGAACCGCGTCTATCCGCTGACCGACTACTATCTCGATTTCGACCGTCGTCATGTGATCAACTTCATCCTGGATTTCGTGATCCGCGAGGATGAGGGTCCGGCGATCGGCGGTGTGCATTTCCTTGAGAACACCAACCTGAACTTCACGACCGTGTTCCAGACCGGAACTCCCTATACGCGTCTTGATTACTACGGCCGTCAGGTCGGCGAATTCAACGGTTCGCGTCGTCCTTCGTTCACCCAGACGGATATGCGCATCAGCCGTGACATTCCGCTCTCCTCGGTGTTCGGAAGCAGCTTCAGCAAGCTGACCCTGACACTGTTCGCGGATGCGACCAACCTGTTCAACCGTGTGGAAGCGACCGATGTGTATGCGTTGACCGGCGTGGCCGATAACGACGGATTCCGGGTCAGCACACCGTCCTCAACACCGTGGATCAAAGGCAACACGAAGACCGAGACCGGTGTGGACGATGCAGGCTTCCCGCTCTATAATGCCAACATCGACCTTGATAAGAACGGATTGGTGACGCAGGATGAGAAACTCTACGGCATCAACAAACTGCGTCAGGATTATTTCGACAGCAGAATCAATGGCAACTATCAGCTCGCACGCCGTGTGTGGCTGGGTGCGTTGATCCGATTCTAATTCGCCGATCCCAAGAGATTATCACAGGAGATTATTACATGAAAATGTTCACTAGCAGTTCACGGGTCTTCCAGACGCTCCTGATCGGTCTGTTGATCATCACAGGATTGGTCGCGAAGACGAAGGAGAAACAAAGCGTTGTCATGAACAAATCGGCCGCTGTGTTCGAACAGCGGCTGAGTCAGGCGAGCAACAACGAATTCTATCTCACCAACTACGGCATGTATGGTCACAACGTTGCATCCGGCGGTGCCGGATGGTTCTGGCCCCGTCAGTCGGCTCGCGCATACATCTATGGACAGTCGATCTGGTTCGGGACCAAGAAGATCGTCGGTGTCGATACCCTGAAATTGGTGTCCGTCGGATACAATCCGAACAGCGGTGCCGGATGGTTCGCACCGGGTTCCGTGGATGATGGTCTTGCCACACTGGATGAATCCGATCCGCGCAGTGCGAAGTACTATATGTATATGGGGATCGACTTCTCCGCAAAAGGGAAGAACGTGAAGAATTCCTCGCTTGCCGATTGGCCGATCCGGTGGACCACAGCGGCCAAGAATGCCGGTAAAGCCCCTGGAAAGAATGGGTACTTCGGTGATTATGTTGCCGATCCTGCCGAGCGGGCCAACTATGAGCCGGTCTTCATCTCTCAGGAGGACATGTTCGCGATCTATAAGGATACGGATGTGAAGCGGAATCCCGAATACAAACCGGGTTCGGGCTATCCGATCGGTGTCGAATTCCACCAGACGGTGTATTCCTGGGGTTTCGGTCCGTACAAGGATTTCGTCTTCTTCGTGTATAATGTGATCAATAAGAGCGGCGACACACTCCGTGAATGTTATGTTGCACCCGCCGGCGACTCCGATATCGGCAATGCGACCAACGACCACAACGCTTTTTACAGTGCCGATCCTTCGCTGAATCTCGGTTTCCAATTCACTGAGGATGAAGCAGGATATACGGGTGTTGTCGGATTCGATTTTCTTGAAAGCCCCGTCGTGAAGAGTGCAGCGGATTCTGCGCTGATCTTCAAGCGTACGGGCGTGACACGTACCGTTGGCAGTCAGATCGGTCTTACGACCTTCCGTAATTGGGTGATCGAGAATGACCCGTCCGGCGGTCCGGCACGGTATGACTTCATGTCGGCCGGCGTGCGCGACGGCGATAATGGTCCCGGTGATAAGCGCCTGCTGATGGCGACCGGTCCGTTCACCATGGCGCCGAATGACACTGCACGCGTTGTGGTGTGCGCTCTGATCGCACCGGGAAAAGGGAACCCGATCTCGGGTGACGTTCAGACCAATGGATACCTTGATTCACTCGTAAAACTCGATGTGTTTGCTCAGATCGTGTATAACAACAACTTCGCAGCACCGAAGCCGCCCGATCCGGCATATGTGACCGCATACGGGATCGACAAGGGTGTGGTCGTGAAGTGGGACTCGACGTCGGAAGCATCCGTTGATACGCTCTCCGGCGGTGCAGACTTCCTCGGATACCGAGTGTATCGCAGCCGTAAACAAGGCGAAGGCTGGAAATTGCTGGCGACCTTCACGAAGGGTACGGCAGGATTCGCCCGACAGTTCATTGATGTCGGCGCGGATACGTCGACCGGCCTGGTGAACAACGTCGATTACTATTACTACGTTTCGACCTTCGACGAAGGCGATGTCGTCCAGAATATCTCGTCACTGGAAACACCGTCTGTACCGAACGTGAACACGGTCCGTGTGCAGCCGTTGAGCGCTTCGGCCGGCAATGATGTGAAGTTCGGCTCCTTTGCAACAACCAGCAACACCGGTTCTCTCCGCAATATGCGTGTGGAAGTGACCAAGCAGCAGCGTGTGAACCAGTTGTTCTCCAATCATCCGCTGAAGGTCGAATTGTCCCCGGCAAATTCAGGGACGGCATACTCCGTGAATATCACGGTGAAAGATACCGTACAGAATCTGACACAGACGTTCTCCTTCGCTCCCGGTCTTGAGGTGAGTCCGCTAGCAGGGGCATTCTTTAATGACTCGAGTCTGGTCGGAGTATACCGCAGTGCTGAATTCTTTTACGGTATGAGAC
>JABWAK010000151.1 GCA_013361065.1 Bacteroidota bacterium | reverse complement strand
CTTGCGGAGGATCTCGATCGCGGCGTCCATATTGCCGTTGGATTCGTCGAGTGCTTTCTTGCAATCCATCATCCCTGCGCCGGTCTTATCGCGCAGTTGTTTGACCATTTCGCTGGTTACTGCCATAATTATGCTTTGTCCGTTTCTTGTTGGGGTCTGCGGGGCCGTCGATCTCTGCGATCGTGTTTGTCGTTGCGTTCCTGTTTCTCTGCCTCGTCTGCTTCCGGTGCAGTCTCCACTTTGCGTGCGTTGCCTTCCACGATGGCATCCGTGATGACACGGGCGATCAGCTGGATGGACTTCAGCGCATCATCGTTCGCGGGGATCACATAATCGACACCGTCGGTGTCGCAGTTCGTATCCACGATGGCGAACACGGGGATGCCGAGCCGGTTAGCTTCCTGCACCGCGATGGCTTCCTTCTTCACATCCACCACGAACAGGGCGCCGGGAAGGCGCGTCATCTCCACGATACCGGAGAGCGACTTCTGCAGTTTCTCCTTCTCGCGGGAGAGGAACAGGGTCTCTTTCTTGGTGATCTTCTCGAACGTGCCGTCCGTCTCCATCTTCTCGATGTTGGTGAGACGCTTTACGCTCTTGCGGATGGTGGTGAAGTTGGTGAGCATGCCGCCCAGCCAGCGGTCGGTGGCATAGTACTGATGTCCGCGCACCGCTTCGGCCTGGATGACCTCCTTGGCCTGCTTCTTCGTACCGACGAAGAGGACCTTCTTCCCTTCGGCGACGACATTCGAGATGGCGTTCGCTGCTTCATCGAGCAGGGTCTGGGTCTTCTTCAGATCGAAGATGTGGATGCCGTTCCGTTCCATGAAGATGTACGGACGCATTTTGGGGTTCCAACGGCGGGTGAGGTGACCGAAGTGGGCACCGGCAGCGAGAAGCTCTGCGAGTTCTACACGAGGCATGGTATTCCTTTATGTTTGGTTAGTTGACGTCTGTGCCCTTCAACCCGATGCAGAGTTCCGCAGAACGGAACACCGCTGCAGCGGTCCGGACACATGTGAGATGGTGGATCTGAACTGTTGAACACGGAGCGGAGGCCGGAGCCTCCGTTCCGCAGCAATGCATCAACGCTTGGAGAACTGGAAGCGTTTGCGCGCCTTCTTCTGTCCGTACTTCTTACGCTCGACCATACGGGGATCGCGCGTCATCAGTCCGTGCTTACGGAGCAGCGGACGGTTCTCTTCGCTCACTTCGACCAGTGCACGGGCGACGCCGAGGATGACCGCGCCGGCCTGACCGGACGGGCCGCCGCCCTCCACGTTCACGTTCACGTCGTACTTGCCGGTCGTATCGGTGACGGCGAAGGCTTTCGTGATGGAATTACGGTGGGTCTCCAGCGGGAAATAGGTCTCGAACGCACGGTCATTGACCGTGATCTTCCCGGTACCATTCTTTAAGAACACACGGGCGACCGATGTCTTGCGGCGTCCGACGGCATTGATCATTTGCTGCATGTACGTCCTTCTTAGTTGAATTCGATGACTTCGGGTTTCTGAGCGGCGTGCGGATGCTCCGCGCCGGCATAGACTTTAAGTTTCTTGATGATCTGACGGCCGAGCTTCGTGTGCGGGATCATTCCCTTCACGGCATGCTCGATGATGCGCTCAGGATGATTCTTCAGCACATCCTTGAACTGCTGGAAGATCGCTCCGCCCGGGTATCCGGTGTAATGGAAATACTCCTTCTGTTCGCTCCGCTTGCCGGTCACTTTGATCTTCTCTGCGTTGACGACGATGACGAAATCACCGATGTCGGCATTCGGGGTGAACTGCGGTTTGTGCTTCCCGCGCAGGATGCGGGCCACCTGCGATGCAATGCGGCCGAGGGTCTTGCCGTTGGCATCCACCACGAACCACTTCTGCGGCACATCGCCTTCTCTGAAAAATGTTGTGCTCTTATCTACAAAAGCCACGGTGATCTCTCCCTAAAACATGTGAAAAATGTACGATTGAAGTCTACAAATATAGCCTTTTTGACAGATAAATGCAATATTCCGTACTGAGAAAATTTAAAGCACTAAGAATAAAGGGTTTTCCATCATTTTCTTAAAGGACTGCAGGAACTGCGCACCAACGGCACCATCCACCACGCGATGGTCGCAGGACATGGTGACCTTCATCGTATGACCGACCACGATCTGTCCGTTCTCCACCACCGGCTTTTCCACGATGGAACCGATGGCAAGGATCGCACCTTCGGGCGGATTGATGATCGCCGCGAAGTTCTCGATATCGTACATGCCGAGATTGCTCACCGTGAACGTACCGTTGGTGAACTCCTCCGGCTTCAGTTTCCCTTCACGGGCGCGCTTCGCGAGTTCCTTCGTCTCTGCGGAGATCTCGAGCAGCGTCTTCTGGTCCGCACTGCGGATGACCGGCGTGATGAGTCCTTCATCCACCGCGACCGCCACGCTCACATCGATGCGTCCATGCTGCACGATCCTGTCAGGCAGGAAGGAACTGTTCGCTTTGGGATTCTCGCGCAATGCAAGGGCGACCGCCTTCATAACGATGTCGTTGTAACTGATCTTGGAACCGGACGCTTCGTTGAATGCAGCGCGGAACTCCATCGCCCGCTTCATGTTCATCTCCACCGTCAGATAGAAATGCGGGATGGTGGTCTTGCTCTCGAGCAGACGCTTCGCGATGGTCTTGCGCATCATGGAGAGCGGGATCTCCTTCGTCTGCAGCGGTGCGAGCACTTTGCGCGGCATCGACGCTCCGCCCTTCCCTTCCACATCCGCTTTCACGATACGGCCGTACGGTCCGCTGCCGGCGACGGTGCGCAGGTCGATGTTCTTCTCCGCCGCGATACGCTTCGCCAGGGGTGATGCTTTGATACGTCCTTCGTTCACCACCACCGGTGCGGCGGCAGGAACGACCACAGGGGCAGGAGCAGGGACCGGTGCGGGAGCAGCGGACGGAGCCGGCGCTTCGGCGGCAGGCGCAGCGGCCGGCGGTGCTTCCGCCAGCAAGGCCGAGATGTCCTCACCCGCTTTGCCGATGATGGCAAGCGGTGCACCGACCTTCACTCCTTCCCCTTCCTTCGCGAACAGTTTCAGGACGACGCCGGAATCGTACGCTTCCTGCTCCATATCCGCTTTGTCGGACTGGATGTCAGCAAGGATATCGCCGGACTTGATCGATTCCCCTTCCTTCTTGCGCCACTTCAGAATGACACCCTCTTCCATGGTGTCGCTCAATTTGGGCATTAACATTTTCTTTGCCATAATGATCCTTTACGTTCCAGGGGGCCGGCGATGTTCCTCCGGCCGTTCGATTATCGATAGAGTACTTTTTTGACTGCCGCGACCACTTTCGCCGGACTCGGCATCGCTTCGTGTTCGAGGTTCTCCGCGTACGGCATCGGTACATCCGCGCTGTTGATCTTCTCCACCGGAGCGTCGAGATCGTCGAACGCCTTCGTGTGGATCCGGTGGGCAATCTCCGTGCCGACGGATGCGTACGGCCAGGAATCCTCCACGATGACGCAGCGGTTGGTCTTGCGGACGGAACCGAGGATCAGCTCCTCGTCCAGCGGACGAAGTGTGCGCGGATCGATGACCTCGGCACTGATCCCTTCCTTCTCCAGTTCCTCCGCTGCCTTCAATGCGACGGCAACCATCTTGGTCCAGGCGATGATGGTGACATCGGTCCCTTCCCGCTTGATATCCCCTTTCCCGATCGGAATGAGATATTCCTCCTCCGGCACCTCGCCTTTGATGCCGTACATCAGTTCGCTCTCCATGAAGATGACCGGATTGTCATCCCGGATGGCGGCCTTGAGCATCCCTTTCGCATCGTACGGCGTTGAGGGGGTCATGACGATGAGTCCCGGCACATGCGCCACCATCGACTCCAGCGCCTGCGAATGCTGGGCGCCGAGCATGTGAGCCGGACCGTTGGGTCCGCGGAACACGATCGGCATGCGGAACTGTCCGGCGGACATGTAGCGCGCCTTGGCCGCATGGTTCATGATCTGGTCGAACGCCAGGATGGCGAAGTTCCATGTCATCATTTCCACGATGGGACGGACACCGATGCCGGTCATGGCGGCACCGATACCGATACCGGCGAACCCGGCCTCCGTGATCGGTGTGTCGATGACGCGCTTGTCGCCGAACCGTTTCCAGAGTCCCTGGGTCACTTTATAGGCGCCGTTGTACTGAGCGACCTCCTCGCCCATGATGAAGACTCCGGGATCGCGTTCCATCTCTTCCGCGATCGCCTGATTGATTGCTTCCCGAATCTGTAGCACTGCCATTGGTCGTGATTCCTTCTGATTATTCGTACGGCGGCGGACGAACGTCCGCACTTCCGTGCTCAATTATGCATAGACATTTTCATGGAGCATCTCCAGCGGGGGCTGGGGACTGGCATCGGCGAACTGCACCGCCTCTTCCACTTCGTTCTTGATCGCCTCATCGAATGCTTCGATATCGGCCTCGGTGACGATCCCTGCCGCGATCAGTTCCTTCGCAAAGGTCTCGATCGGGTCGCGTTTCTTGTATTCCTCGATCTCCTCCTTGGTGCGGTACTGACCGGGGTCGGACATGGAATGTCCGCGGAATCGGTAGGTGCGTGCTTCGAGGAACGTCGGGAGGTTCTCCTTCCGCGCACGCTCGATGGCAATGGTCATCTCACGGTACATCTCGATGACATCCATCCCGTTCACGGCACCGCGCGCCATCTCGTATCCGGCGGCCTTCTCGAAGAGGTGCTCTCCGGCCATCGCGCGGGAGATGGCGGTGCCCATGCCGTATCCGTTGTTCTCGCAGATGAAGATGACCGGCAGCTTCCACAGCTGGGCCATGTTCAGCGTCTCATGGAAGACCCCCTGGTTGGTGGATGCTTCACCCATGAAGCAGATCGTGACGGAGTCGCGTCCCTGATACTTGGTCGCGAAGGCCGTCCCGGCAGCGAGCGGCGGATGACCGCCGACGATCCCCCATCCGCCCATGAATCCCTTCTCCACATCGTAGAAGTGCATCGAACCGCCGATGCCTTTGGAGACGCCGGTCACTTTGCCGAACAGCTCGGCCATGCATCCTTTGGCGCTCATGCCGCGGGCCAGTGCCAGTCCATGGTCACGGTACGCGGTATAGATGAAATCGTCATGCTCGCGAAGTGCGGCAATGGCGCCGACACCGGTCGCTTCCTGCCCGATATAGAGATGGCAGAAACCGCCGATCTTGCCTTTGCCGTATTCCTGCGCCGAGCGTTCCTCGAAACGCCGGATCATGAGCATGTCCTTGTACATCCTGATCAGTTTCTCATTGGACAGATTCAGGTCCGCCCAGCGTGGTGCGTGTGCTTTCTTCTTGTCTTCTTTCATTCGAGCTTCTATCCTCGGTTAGGTTGCGTTACAAGTGTGCTGATGTTAAACGTGCTGCTCCGCATGGTATGAACTGCGCGTGAGCGGACTTGATTGTACATGCTTGAATCCCATCGCCATGCCCTTGGTACGGTACATGGCGAACTCATCGGGATGGACGTACCGGTCGACCGGCAGATGGTTCTTGGTCGGCTGCAGATACTGGCCGATGGTGAAGATGTCGCATTCCACGGCACGAAGGTCGGCCATCACGTCCAGGACCTCTTCGGGCCGTTCGCCGAGACCGACCATGAGTCCGGTCTTGGTGGTGAAGCCGCGCTGCTTCGCGCGTTCGAGCAGTTCCAGCGTGCGGTGATAATGGGCCTGCGGACGGACCGTCCGGTACAGCCGCGGTACCGTCTCGATATTATGGTTCAGCACATCGGGCTGTGCATTCAGCACGACGTTGAGAGCTTCCTCGCTCCCCATGAAATCGGGGATCAGCACTTCCACGCGGCATTGCGGCAGCCGCTGACGGATCTCCCGGATGGTATTCGCAAAGATGTGGGCGCCGCCGTCGAACAGTTCATCACGGTTCACGCTGGTGATGACGGCATGACGGAGATTCATCAGCGCAACGGCCTCGCCGACCCGGCGCGGTTCGTCCTCATCCACCACATGCATCTTGCCGGTCTTCACATTACAGAAACCGCAGCTCCGTGTGCAGGTGTCCCCCAGGATCATGAACGTGGCCGTTCCGGAGTTCCAGCATTCGCCCATGTTCGGGCAGCGTGCTTCCTCGCAGACCGTATGGAGCTTGCGGTCATCGATCATGGTCTTCAGGCGGGAATAATTCTCCCCGCCCGGGACGCGGGCCTTCAGCCATTCCGGTTTGCGCACGCGGGCAGGTTCTGCCGATGGTGCGGTGTCTGCGGCCGGTATTTCCTGTATGACGATCTCCATAAGTTAGATTGCCTGTGTCACGTCGAAATTCTCGAGGTAGTGGACCACTTTCTGCATGAACATCCCGCCGAGCGCGCCGTCGATGATCCGGTGGTCATAGGACATGGAGATGTAGACCATGGAGCGGATCGCGATGGCGTCATCGATGACGACCGGACGCTTCTTGATGGCGCCGACGCCGAGGATGGCGACCTGCGGCTGGTTGATGATCGGGAAGCCGTACAGATTGCCGAAGCCGCCGGGATTGGTGACGGTGAAGGTCCCGCCGGTCACTTCATCCGGCATCAGTTTCTTGTTCCGGGCACGGGTCGCCAGATCGTTCAGCGAACGAGCGATGCCGGCAAGGTTCTTCTGCTCTGCATTCTTGATGACCGGAACGATGAGTCCGTTCTCCAGTGCCACGGCCACTCCCAGATTGACATCCTTCCGGATGATGATGGTGTCACCATCCACCGATGAGTTCATCATCGGGAAATCCTTGATCGCCTTCACCACCGCTTCCAGGAAGAACGGCGTATAGGTGAGGTTGAATCCTTCCCGTTTCTCGAATGCCGCTTTGTGCTTCTCGCGGAACTTCACGATGCCGGTCAGGTCCGCTTCGGAGAGCGACCCGACATGCGCGGAGGTATGCTTGCTTCGCACCATATGCTCGGCGATCGCCTTGCGCATGGTATCCATCTTGATGATCTCCACGCGGCCGGCCGGATAGGTGATCGGCGCTGCCGGTTTGGGTGCGGTATAGGCCGGTGCTGACGGCTTGGGGGCAGGCACGGACGGTACTCCGCCGGACCGTTTCTTCTGCACGTAGGCAAGGATATCGTTCTTCGAGACACGTCCATTCGCCCCTGAACCGGGGATCGCTTCGAGTTCGCTCATGCTAACACCTTCGGTGCGCGCAATGTTCAACACGAGCGGAGAATAGAACCGGTCGGACGGGACTGCTTCTGCAGCATGGTGCGCCACAGGAGCATGGACTGCCGGTGCAGGTGCTGCAGCCGGTGCTGCAACGGGTGCGGGAGCAGACGGAGCGGCGGTGACAACGGCACCGGAGCCGGATGCGATCTTTGCAATGACGGTGTTGACGCCGACGGTGGTCTGTTCCTTGAACAGGATCTCCGCCAGGACACCGGCGGCCGGTGCAGGAATCTCGGAATCCACTTTATCGGTGCTGATCTCCAGCAATGTCTCATCCTTCGCGATCTTGTCGCCGACCTTCTTATGCCACTTGGTGATCGTCCCTTCGGCGATGCTCTCCCCCATCTGCGGCATGATCACATCGATCAGTGCGCCGCCGGAGACGACCGGTGCCGGAGCTGCCGGTGCGGGAGCCGGTGCAGCGGCCGCAGGTTTCGAAGCCGCAGGAGCCGGAGCAGCGAGAGCGGCTGCCGGAGCATTCACGGCCGCATTCGCATCGGTATTGATGCGTGCGATGACGGTATTCACACCGACCGTGGTGGTCTCCTGGAAGAGCAGTTCAGCGATGACACCGGCTGCCGGTGCAGGGATCTCGGAGTCGACCTTGTCCGTGCTGATCTCCAGCAGGGTCTCGTCCTTCGCAACCTTGTCCCCGACCTTCTTATGCCATTTGGAGATGGTCCCTTCGGCGATGCTTTCGCCCATCTGGGGCATGATGACATCAATTAACGCCATAGTAAAAACTCTCTGCTAAAAATGAATGGATACGGCTGTGTCCTGAATTCAATATGCGGCAAGTTCCTGCAGTGCCGCGATCACTTTCTTCGTGTTCGGGAGGAAGAACTCCTCCAGTGTGGGACTGTACGGCGTCGGTGTATCGATGGCGCCGATGCGTTTCACCGGAGCATCCAGGGACTGGAAGCAATGTTCGGTGATGAGGGCGGAGATCTCGCCGCCGATACCGCCGGTGATATTATCCTCGTGCGCCACGAGCACTTTCCCTGTCCGGCGCACGGATTCGTAGATCAGTTCCGTGTCCAGCGGCATCAGGCTGCGCAGGTCGACCACTTCCACACTCACACCATGTTCCTTCTGCATGACCTCCGCTGCTTCCAGCGCCATGTGCACCATGGAACCATAGGTGATCACGGAGATATCGGTGCCGCTCCGTTTCACATCACCCTTGCCGATCTCAACGATGTATTCCGTCTCTGGCACTTCCCCTTTGATGTGACGATAGAGCCGTTTATGCTCGAGATAGAGGACTGGATTGTTATCGCGGATGGCAGCCTTGATCAACCCTTTGGCATCGTACGGTGTGGAGGGTGCCACGATCTTGAATCCGGGCTGATGGAAGAACCATGCTTCCGGATTGCGGGAATGGAACGGACCGCCGTGGATACCGGCGCCGCTCGGCAGCCGCACGACCATCGGGCACGGGATGTGCCACCGGTAATGCACCGATGCGGTATTATTGACCAGCTGACTGAATCCTGTCGTCACAAAATCGGCGAACTGCATCTCGGCAACGGGACGCATACCGACGACCGCGGCGCCGGTCGCGGCACCGAGGATGGCTGTCTCTGCCAGGACGGTATCGATGACACGGTCCTCGCCGAAATGCTGCTGGAATCCTTTGGTCACTTTAAAGGCACCGCCAAAAGGACCGATATCCTCTCCCATCAGGAACACGGACTTGTCACGTTCCAT
>JABWAK010000150.1 GCA_013361065.1 Bacteroidota bacterium | reverse complement strand
TCCACTGTGCGGATCCCTCCCACCCGGTACAATTCACAGGCGACCGCCTGACCGGGATACTGGTGCGGCGGGATATGCGGCAGGAACTGCTTGGCATCGATGTACACCGCATGACCGCCCGGCGGCTGCAGGATCGGTATGCCGATGAGGGTCAGTTTACTGCCGAGATACTCCACGGACCGCAGCCGGTAGGTGAGATAATGCTCGTCCAGCACCTCTTCCAGTCCCTGTGCGATCGCTTCCAGGTCCCTCCCTGCCAGACCGCCGTACGTCGGGAATCCTTCGGTGACGATGAGCAGGTTGCGGGCCTGCACTGCGAGCGATTCGTCGTTCAGTGCCAGAAAGCCGCCCATATTCACGATGGCATCCTTCTTCGCGCTCATGGTCACGCCGTCCGCATAGGAGAACATCTCGATGGCGATCTCCTTCGGGGTCTTATTCTCGTATCCCTTCTCTCGCAGTTTGATGAAGAAGGCATTCTCAGCGAAGCGGCAGGCATCGATGAAGAGCGGGATGCCGTACTTGGTGAGCATCGCTTTCGTCTCGCGGATGTTCTGCATGGAGACCGGTTGTCCGCCGCCGGAATTGTTCGTCACCGTGATGAAGCAGACCGGGATGTTCTCCGGACCGGTCTTTTGAATGAACGCTTCCAGCGCCGGGATGTCCATGTTCCCTTTGAAGGGAGCGATCAGGTCCGGCCGCTTCCCTTCCGCCGTGGGGAAATCGACACCGACGGCACCGCTGAACTCGACATTCGCGCGGGTGGTGTCGAAATGGGTGTTGTTCGGGATGAACTTCCCCGGTCCGCCGATGATGGTGAACAGGATCTTCTCCGCTGCCCGTCCCTGATGGGTCGGGATGATGCTCTTCATGCCGGTCAGGTCGCGGACCGCCTTCTCGAACCGGAAGAAGCTGCGCGCGCCGGCGTACGATTCGTCCCCTTCCATCATCCCGGCCCATTGCTTGGCACTCATGGCGGAGGTGCCGCTGTCCGTCAGCAGATCGATCAGGACATCGTCCGCTTTGATGAGGAATGGATTGTAGTGCGCTTCCTTCAGAATGGCCGTCCGTTCTTCCACGGTAGTGAAGCGGATCGGTTCGACCGACTTGATCTTGAATGGTTCGATGATGGTCTTCATTTATTCCGCCGAGTATTGGAGCAATGAGAAAATGTCGCAGCCGGGAAGTTTCTTCCGGGGATTGAGGAAGGAAAGTTCCACGATGAACGAGAGTCCGACGATCTCTGCGCCGAGCGAGCGGACGAGACCGCACGCCGCCTGCATCGTTCCGCCGGTGGCGAGTACATCGTCATGGATGAGCACCTTCTCACCCGGTGGGAGGGCATCCTTATGGATCTCGATGACATCAGTGCCGTATTCCAGCTGGTACTCCTGACGAAGGACCGCTGCGGGGAGTTTGCCCGGTTTGCGGACCGGGACGAAGCCTGCCTTCATTTTATAGGCGAGCGCCGTGCCGATGATGAATCCTCGCGATTCGATGCCGACGATCCTGGTGATCCCCTTCCCCTGGAACCGCTCCGCGGTGGCATCGACGCAATACGCCAGCGCAGCCGGGTCCTTCAGAATGGTGGTGATATCCTTGAATTGAATGCCCGGTTTCGGGAAATCCGGTATGGTGCGGATGATGCGGTTCAGGTCCATGGTTTCCTCAGAATTGACTGCGAAAAAATATCGAAATCATGCTGAAGAAGCAAAGGATTATGCAAAAAGGTTCCCGCAGAAATCGCAGATGTACGCAGAAATGCGCAGAAGATTAATGGAACGATGGATTACAGAGAACTGGTAATCCGAAAGATAGGATTGAATCCCGTGTAGATGAAACAAATGTTGACCGAATCTCCAGATTCGGTCTATAATACTTTACCGCAAAGATCGCAGAGAACGCAGAGAAGAATACTTATCTGTAGCCGGGATGGTTCATCCCGGCCCAATATCATCGAATTGCAAATTGCTGAGTGCTTTAATTTTGACCGAATCTCCAGATTCGGTCTATAAAGAAACCTTGCGAGGGTTAATGGTGAGCGTCTCCGATACGAAAGCCTTTTTCTCAGGTGACGCTCACCATCGTGGAAAGGAGTTCGCTGCTTTATGACTGCGCTCGTTATACCCTAACTCTGGAAGACTTCTATTTCGTGGAATTTGCGAGGATGTGTACTACTGTGGTATTAACTCTACCGATGTCTGCTCTTTCGTGATGACACCAAGTAAATCAAATTTTATCATATTTTAGGAGGCAGTTCAATTAAATTGATTAGCATTGTTACAAACTACATTGTTATGCATCATATGATTTGATTAAGGATTATGCACTTGTTATCTATTAAAACATTCTTGTGTGCAACCAAATAATAATAAAGTCTCGAGAATTAGTCTCATTTAATAAGTTAATCTTCTCCGGGATACTCATCGAGAATTACTAAGCAAAAAGTAAAAAGACTACTGTTATTCTCAAGAATATCTTGATTAGTTAAATCAAAGCCTAAGAACATATTATAATAAAACGTAAAGCTTCGAATAAGGGTTTTAGTATAATATTCTTCCATAATTTTTCGTGGCGCTTTCTCATTAAATATTATATTAATAAAAACATACTTATTCTGATTGCTATCGATTGCTCCGTAATATTGTCTAGAAAAACTTCTCAGCTTTTTCAATACGAAAGATTTTTCTGCTTCAATTGTTCCCATATATTTTTTTATGGACTCGACAAGAAGTTTCTCAGCAAGATCCACATCACTCTCCGTTGGAGTATACTTTATTAGATCATTATCAATAAATGTTTCTTTGTTCCTATCGGTAAAAACAACTCCGGGTGATTCAAAATACCGAGAAAGAGTTATTAGATAATAACCAGTTGTATCATTCAATGAGTCATATTTATTTTGCGCATACAACCCAGTGCAAAACATGCTCAAGAATAAGACACATACTTTACTCCGGTAAAAACAACTTTTATTTAAGTGTGCCATATTATTCTATCCTGCCCCCATATGATGGGCCAGTGCTAAATTTAGATTTTCTGCCTCAGGCACCTGCCTGACGATAGGAAGATTGGCAAGCTGAAGCTGATACAATGATGCTGTTGCCGGTGGACGATAATTTTACTCTTGCTCTGGAGGACTTCTGAATTGTGATGTTTTCCGCTGACCTGCTCTGCGTCGTATTTTACCATTTCATTGTCTGTTCTTTTGTGGTGAATTCTTATATACTAAGTTGGATCAACACGGAGGGGCTTGTCAGAATGATTGCACTGTTTTCAATAATTAATTGAAGTGACTATATCTGCCTTAGCTTAAAACCTTAGGATTCATATCTTCTAATTGCCAGCCATTTTCAGTAATACTAAAGATGTAGAACAATGAGACTCCTTGTCCTTCTTGAAAAATGATATCTGTTCTAATTTCATATTTAGTAATTCCTATTTTTTCAGGAGAATTAATATGTATAACTATATTCTCACTATTGTTTGACACTAAGTCTGAACACTCATTATTCAAATATACATTAACTGCATACGGTAGTTCCAAAGTGATAACACTATCTACTTTTTCGTATACATCATTACGATTCTGAAAGTATGGTACATCAATACAGATACTAACATTCGTAAGGCTATTCTCTTTTTTAATGAATGGGTCATTATTAATATTAGCTACGATATCAACGATTTTTTTATCGAATAATGTTTTAAGCAATTCTTGATATGAGGTATAGTAATATACTTCTATGGCAAACAATACCATTATTGAGACTATAGCTGATAGACCAATTATTCTTTTTATAATCATTTTTATCAACCACCACCTGGAGGCACAAGGAATCTGACCTGCCCCCATATATTGTGCTATCACATAGTTTAGATTTTCAGCCTCAGGCACCTGCCTGCCGGCAGGCAGGTTGGCAAGCCGAAACTGATACAATGATTCTGGTGTCGCAGGTCTGCAGCCGAATGGGTTATGTATCCTCTCTGATCAATAAAACTTCCTCCATCACTCCGTAACACCTTACGATTCGGTTAATGTATCAAAGAACTCCCTACAGAGCAACACATCTCTTAGTAACCGAAGGGATGGTGAGCATCACATATATTTGAATCAAGGCCGGGATGGACCATCCCGGCTACAGGTAGTGAGAAACCTTGCGAGGGTTTATGGTGAGCGTCACCTATAAAAGAGCATGCGTTGATGGAGACGCTCACCCTTTTAGATCGACCCTGGAGAGTCGATCAACATCATGTTTGGCAGGCTAGTCTTCCTTTCTTTTCTTTCCATCTCCTTTGCGTTCTTTGCGAGCTCTGCGGTTTGGGTTCGCATTCCATGGCCGGGATGAACCATCCCGGCTACAGGTAGTGAGAAATCTTGCGAGGAGTAACGGTGAGCGTTACCGATACGAAAGTTTTTTCTGGGGTGACGCTCACCAATATTGAAAGGAATTTGTTACTCCTTAACGAGGAAGTACCGCTCGAACTCAAGGACGTTGGAGCGAACCGGCTGGAGGCGTTCGAAGATCTGGGTGACGGCGTATGCCTGGAATTTGACAGGGCCATAGAGCCGTTCACCGTCGATCATTGTGTACGACAGACCATCGAACGGCATTTTCTTGTCGACGCTCATGGGATACCAGAGCACGGAGAAATCGGCACTCTTGGCCGGTGCAACGGCGATATTCCCCTGGAAGACCGGCGGATTGCGAAGCTCCCCTTTGGTGAGCGTCACCAGCATCAGCCGCGGCGCTTCGGAGAACGATTGCACCGTGATCCTTCCTTCCACTTTCGCCTCCCCTTGCAGCAGATCATCGAACTCATTCTTCACGCTTACCTGAAAGTTCAACCGGTCATTGAGCGCATATAATTTTGGCAGTGGGTCATAGTATACAGAGATGGTCTCCGGTGCTTCGAAAGAAATCGTTGAAACAAGGATGTTCTCCGGCTGCTCGTAGGCAGGGACCGATTCATCGCAGGAAAGATTCATCCCTGCCGCACACAGCATGAGTAATGTCAGTATACGATTGTTCATAACGATGCCGTCACTCCTATACGGATGCGCCGATAATTATCCCACGCGGAAATGTCCCCCAATTCCCCGCCGATCTTCCCGCCTGAATCGAGCCAGAGAACATTCCGGTCATTCAGCAGGTTGCGGCAGTCGGCATACAGCACCAGGGAACTTAGCCAGCCATCGGAACCGGGTTGGATGAACTGACGCGAGATCTTCACGTTCAGATGGGAGAAATCGCTCATGCGGGCATTGTTCGGCTCGAACTCGGCCAGCGGATCGTCCGGGGTGAAGCCGTCCTTGGACGGATAGAACGTATAAGGACGGCCGGTGTGGAACATCCAGGAAGCAGAAGCGGAGATGTCCCACGGAAGCTGCACGAACGCCACCGCTTTGAGGGTATGCCGCTGGTCCCAGCTGAGCGGGAACGGATGCGTCGGCGACGGAACTCCCCATTGATAGTATTGCAGACCATCTCGGGCATTCTCGCTCACCCCTTCCGCCACCATGTAGGTGTAGCTGACAGAACCGGTGAGCCAATCACCGTTCTCTTTGGAGCAGAGCAGTTCGATGCCGTTGGAGGAGGCGAACGGGTTATTGACGAACTCTGCAAAACCGTAATCGCCTGCCACACGCGCGTTGGTCGGGACGAATGTCTTGATGTCCACCTGGTTCTCGGTCTCTTTATGGAAGTACGTTGCGGAGAGGACCAGATCGTTCTTCAATGCGTACTTCAGACTCATCTCCCAGGAGCGGGTCACCTCCGGCTTGAGATCCGGATTACCGACCAGCGCGCCGGTGTTCTTCTTGAGCGCCACATTGTTCAGTCCCGAATAGAGATAATCAAAGAGCGGGAACTGATAATACTGACCGTAGTTGATGAACAAGTAGCCCGACTCGGCGAACGGCGCGGCGAATCCGATGCGGGGACTGAACAGATGCTTGATGGTCGCTTTGGCAGAGCCGACGATGTTCGTCTGGTATTCATCCGATGTAAGCGAGACCCGTTCCACCAGCGGACGGCTGGCGCGGGGATCGAGGAACTCGTAGCGCATGCCGAGATTCAGCAGCATGCCGTCGTTGCTCAGCTCGATCTTATCCTGGATGTAGGCACTGCCGTTGCGCGGGAAGTATTCGTAATCGGTGCTCTGGTTGAGGAGCGGTTTGTTGACGAACGGCTTACCGTAGATATTCACCTGCGGTTCGTAGCGGAGCACATCGGCGTAGATCTCCTGGAAAGTGACCTCTCCCCCGATCTTGAACAAGTGATGTTCATTCATCCTCCAGGTGATGTCTGCCTTGGCCAGATTCTGCACCTGCTGCTTCCGCGCACGCCAGGAACGGTTACCGCCGACGATATACTGCAGGAAGAAATCCCAGGTGTACATGGTCGTATCGATGGCGGAACGGCTGCGGCTGTTGATCTCCTGATCCAGCACATACCGGCTGAGACTCGCCGTGTAGAAGAACGATTCGGAAACGGTATGGGATACGATGAGCGCCGCGCGGTATCCCTGCTGGAACCTGTCGGGAAGTCCGGAAAGATTGTAGCGCCAGCTGTATTCGTAGTCCCGCGACGCGCGGCTGGAGTAGAGCAGCTGCGCGGAGACGCGGAGCGGCTGGGAATAGAGATAATCGAGCTTTGCGAAACCATGGAAGGACTTCTCCACCGGAGAGGAGAAGAATCGCTGATACTCCTGCCAGAAGCGGGTATCGGTGAAGAGTGCATTGGCACTGGCAAAATAGAAGAGATCCTCCCGCAACGGTCCGCCGGCGGATATTTCCAGTTCATTCCTCCGGTCGTACTGCTTCCCGCCGAACAAATCGTCCTTCTCTGCCCGCACGTTCAATCGGAGCGAGTCCCCGCCGCGCCGGGTGACGATGTTCACCACGCCGGAGAGTGCGTTGCCGTACTCCGGATCGAATCCGCCGGTCTGCATGGAAAGACTGCCGATGGCGGACTGGGAGAGTTCGGACCCCGCACCGCCGTCGATCACGTTCTGCACCGGCAGTCCGTCGATAAGATAGAGCACCTCGGTCGTCTTGCCGCCGCGGACGTTGTTCTCGAGCGTCACCCCGGGCTGCAGCGCGAGCACATCCTGGATGGAATTGACCGGCAGCGCGGTGAAGGTGTTCTCGTTAACGGAATACATGGTGCCGGTGACATCCTTCTGGATCGGAGGACGTTCCGCGGTGATGGTCATGGAGGGAAGTTCCACCGAGGTCGGCTGCAGCGCAACGGTCAGTTTCGTTTTCAGGTCCGGTTTGATATCCACCCCGTTGATGACGATGGTGTGGTATCCCACGAAGGAGCTTTGCACCGTATAGACCCCTGCCGGGATGTTGTTGATGGAGAACCGTCCGTTCATGTCGGTGACGCCGCCGATGTTCGTCCCGCGCAGGAAGACTGTAGCGCCGGGCAACGGCTGGTTGGTCACCTTGTCGATGACAAGGCCTTCCAGGATCCCGTTCGTTCCGGCGAGAAGCGCGGTCAGCGGGAGGAGCATGGCGATAATATAGAAGCGGATTGTTTTCATAGACAGACCATTAACCGCAGAGGACGCAGAGACCGCAAAGATTCAATAATGTTGATCGACTCTCCAGAGTCGATCGATGGAAACCTTGCGAAGGTTACAACGCAATAAAAATTCAACCTTCGCAAGGTTTCTCATCCATCCCGGCTAATAAGGATGGTGAGCGTCACCTCAAAAAAGTGCAATAGTATCGGAGACGCTCACCATCACTCAGTAGAACATGAACGACACGCCGAACCGCTGGCCGAGACCGAAACGGCCGAGGTCGTTCACGGCGTAGTCGAGACTGCATTCCACGCCCGAGAGGGCGAACGCGTAGCCGAGACCGCTGCTCCAGCTGAGTTCATCCGAATTGACGATGTAGCCGGAGCGGAGACTCAGCGCCTGTTCCCATTGATACTCGGCGCCAAGCACCAGCTGCTCGCGGATATCCGAATGCTGGATGAACTCCACCGCGCAGCGGATGGAATGCTGCGGCGACGGTTCATCGAACATCGTGAGCAGGTCGAACGCCCCCGATGCACGGAACTGCAGCGGCAAGGTGAACTGCGCCGACTGCAACTCCGCTTTCACCGGCGGTTCGGACGCGGCGGACGGAACATAGCGCACTTCCAGCTGACGGCCGGTGAAATGCTGCTCGAATCCAAGATTGGAGATGGCGAACCCGACATGGAGACTCCGGTACCCGGTGGCGTAACTCATGCCGGCGTCGATCGCCACACCGCCGGAGACAAGGTCGTAGATGGTCTCCTGGATGTATTTGACGGTCGTGGCAAAGGTGAGCTGCGATGTGAGGCGGACGGACGAGGTCAGTCCGACCGCAACGTCCGATACAGTGTACTGTTCCCCGGTGCCGAGAGGATCGTCGATGGTGGTGATGTCGATGTTCCCGGAGGAGAGATTGATCACATGGAGGCCAAGGTTGAACTCCGGCGTGACCGGCAGAACGATGCCGGCAAAATTATGGTCCACCCCGGCGATCCACGGTGTGTGCTGTACGGAGAGGGCGATGTTGGAGATGGTGCCGATGCCGGCAGGATTCCATGCCAGTGCGGCGGCATCCCCGATGGTGGAGCTGAACGCACCGCCCATGCCCATCGCGCGGGCGCCGACGCCGATCTTCAGGAACTGCATGCCGGAGGATCCGGCATTGCGGAATGCCTGCGATGATGCATACTGAACCATCAGCATCCCGCAGAGCATGAAGCACGAGAGTGTTCGGAAGGTTTTCATTTTCCCATCACCACGGCAAATTTTTTGATCGTTTTCACACCATTCGGTGCTTCAATGTACGCATAGAGCATCTGACTTGCCACGGACTGCCCGCCCTCGGTCAGCAAGTCCCATTCCTCCCTTGAGCCGGAGCTGTGTTCGATTGTTTTCACTAAGTCCAATGCTATGGTATAGATCCGGATCGTGCAGCGGTCCGGCAGGTAGTTGAAGTAGATCCTCGGCGCGCCGCTCTGCGCAGCGTGGCGGACAATATACGGGTTCGGGACAACCCGGATGCCATCCATCAGCTGCTGCGAGACCTCGCTGGAGCTGGTCCCGCCTCCGGTGAGCGTGATCTTGGCTGCGTTCGGGAACTCG
>JABWAK010000149.1 GCA_013361065.1 Bacteroidota bacterium | reverse complement strand
TTCCGATCACCACAGCGTAGGCACCGGCGGTCTGTTTCGCCGGGAGCTGGACGGCTCCCTTTCCGTCGACCGGGAGCAGCATGCCGTTCGAGCGATCAACGAACACCGCTTCGTATCCTGCCGGGATCCGTTCCCGCTGTTCCAGCGTCAGCGTGGCCGGTCCATCGACCGGATGCTGCACGGTGAAGTTCCAGATCTGTCCGTCCCCGTACGAAGGACGGACATCGCCGGAGAACCGCGAATGTTCCGCATCCCACTCCGGCCGCTCGAACCAGACCGCACCCTGATCCGCAAACACCGGAGGCTTCCGCAGATCGAACCCGTCCAGCTGCTCCGCCGCGGCAGGATCGGTGCCGATCATGATGGAGCGGTCGGTATTCACGGCGGAACGATAGGTGATCCGTAGTGTCCCGGCCGGTTCTGTGACCGTGATATCAGGGGTGGGTGTATACGGGAACGGAATGGAGAGCGAACCCCCGGTAGAGAAGAAGTAATATCCCCGGAACGGCTGAAGGGTCTGCGCTGCACCGTATCCCTGATCGCCGAAATACTCGTAAACGGTACTGCTGACGGTACCGGCCGAGATGCCGTTCCGCGCCAGCACATCGGACCATTTCACCGGGACCGGGAAAGGATTACCGATGATGTTCCAGCCGAACGAGGTCGGGATATCGACCGAACCGAACGCAACGGAAGGATAGTCCATATCCACATCGACCTCGAACTCATCCTTTTTGATGAGCCAGGCACCTGCGGAATAGCTCAAAACGTCGATGGAACTCATCTCCGTAAGGTGGGATGGAGGGATACCACCGTTGTCGCGGAAAACGCGATAGTCGTTCGGAGGATTGCCGGTCATCAAAATACTCAGGGGGATCCCTGACTGGGAAGGGATGTAAACCATCCGATAGTCCGTTGATGATGTTGGTTTCGACGGGAAGGCCGCGATATCCGCTTTCACCCGGGGTGAACCGGAGGTGATGAAGGTTCTAAAACCGGACCAGAGACCGGTGTTAGCGAGGTTCCGGGCACGGACCCTCCAGCGATATTGGACCCCCGGTGCCAGACCGCCGCGTGTGACTGCGGTGCCGGTGGTGGACACAACCTCGGAACGGAACACACTGTTGACGATGACGCCGATCTCCAGATCATACGAGACCGCTCCTGCAATGCTGGTCCACGACAACTCCGCCTCATTCGTGTTCCGCAATGCGGAAAGGCTCGTTACCGGCGTGCCCGGGAGGACCCCGGAGACATTCACCGTAGAATAGTAACGCCGCCGGGCGAGGTCATCATTGATATACCCTTCCGTGGTGGAAGCGAACTGCACCTGTGTGAAGACCTGCTGCTCATCCATCAGGACGCTCTGCACGATATTGTTCTCCACATCCACATTGGTGATCAGGCCGTTCCTGCCGACCACATAGGCAGTATTGACCCCGGGCAGGAAACAGATGGAATATCCCATCCTCGGAAGCTGTGCGATCAGCGTCCACGTCGCCCCCGAATTGGTACTCTTCCACAATGTCGAGTCGAACTTCACGGCAAGTCCCCGTCCGGTGGATGAGGAGAAATCGATCGCCGCCACACCCACGGAAGAATCCGCAGTGGTGTTGCCGACGGTAAAGAAGGACCACGTTGCACCGCTGTTCAAGGTGCGGAAGATACCGCGGTAGGTCCTTCCTCCCTGCGTCGCCGTGCCGTTCAGGAAGCCCATGGTGCCGATGAAGCGGACACCGTTCGGATGTGTTGCACCGGTGATGTTGGTGTTCAGATTCGTCCAACTGGTGCCGGAATTGGTCGACGTGAGGAAGCCCATCGGCGTACCGGAGACGGCGGCATCGCCGACCGCAATGAAGCCGGCGCCGTTATCGGTGGTCTTGATATAATTGATGAAATCATACTCGGCAGGATTCCAGTACACCAGGGACCAGGAGAGACCGGTGTTGGTGGAACGATAGATCTTCCCGGCGCTGGTGCCGGCCAGGAGGATGCCGGATCCGGATCCTTCGATCGCGTAGACATCCTCGTCCGAACCGATGCCGGAGTTGACCATGGTCCAGCTCTGCAAATTGACGTCGTTGGCCCGGGCGATCAGTCCATCCTCACCAATGGCGAAGACCACTCCGACCTTCTTCGTGACCATATAGACGTAGCGGTCGGCGATGTTCACCGGAAGTGTATTGCGGTGGAAGGCATCGAGCGATGTTGCGGATTCCGGGGACACGATCTCTCCGGGCTGCTGCAGGGACGGGACGGCGGACAGCGACGACGGCATCGGAGTGCCGATCATCCGCACGGCATCGGCCGAAGCATCAGGACGGCGTTTGTCCTTTGCTGACGAAGGAAGGAACTGGGCGAACAGCACCAGGAACAGAAAGGAGAGACGGAGCGGTCGGTTCGTCATGGGTCACCTGAATGGTACGGTTGCAGAGCACACGGACGTTCACTTGACAACGGTCAGCACCGTATGAGCGATACAGCGCTGATGGAGCGGGATCGATGCGAGCCATTGCGACAGTTCGGTCATGGTCAGCTTCGGCAGCACCAGTTCGCCGCCGATGATGGCGCCGTTCTCGCGCTGCATCACCGGGACCGGTTCCCGGGTCGCAATGATGATGAACTCTTCGGTACCGGATTTCTCCCCTTCGTCCACGGTGAGATACAGCTCGAATCCGTTCGGGAAGAGGAACGACTTCTTCGCTTTGGCGGCGTTCTCCTTCAGCAGCACGTTCGGCAGCGGCACCTGGATGGAATCGTTCTTCACGTTCACGATGGTGATGTAGCTGTCCTTGGACGCGGTGATCTCCAGCAGCACCGGTTCGGACTCACGGTACGAGGTGCGGCTGGTCTTGACGGTGACGGTGTAGGCGGGATCGGTCGTTCCTTCCGGGATGACCACATACGCTTCCAGTTCCGCCGTCACCTGGAAGACCTTGTCGGTCCCTTTGGAGGAACCGGTCACCCGCACCGGATCGGAGACCGCAATGTTCCGCTCCTGTGTGATGATGCCGCGGGAGGTCGCTTCGGTGAACTGACTGTAATAGTCGTTCATCGCGGTGTTGGATTCGGACTGGACGCGGAAGGAGGAAGCGGACACGACGATACCGGCCTGGTTGAGCGCATCGGCACGCGCGCGCTTCACGGCATCGGCCTGCATCTTCGCGATATCGGTACCATAGGCGGTCGCCTTGCCGGTGACCCAGGAGCCCTTCTCCTGGGCAGCGGCGGTGAGGACGAACAGGAACGTCAGGAGGAATGCACGTACGGTCATATCAGTATTTCACCATCACACGGTTCGGGTCACCGTCGAACTCAGGGGTCTGGGTACCGCTGATGCGGCGCGACACCTGGGTCACATTGGTGGTGACGTACTCCTTCAGTTCGCCGAGCGTGATCTCGCGGTTCTTGTTCTTGTCCGCCTCCCCTTTCAGTCCAGCCGTCAGGAAGTAGGTGAACAGACCGGTCTCGGACTCATCGAAGCCGAGCGAGGTCTCCTCGCCGGTGGAGGAGTTGATGACGGTGAAGTTCTTGAAGGTGGTCCACGGTTTCGTCACTTTCAGTTTGATCCCCTTCGCTGCGATAAGGTTCTGCTCCTTGATCTGCGCCGAGGAGCGCGAGGCGCCGCTGAAACAGGCATCCAGGATCACGGTGACGCTCTTCGCATTCAGCTTGTTCAGGTTCTCATAGAACTTGGAGAGCGGATAGCCGGACTCCTCCAGGAACTCCTTGTCCCCGTCCACCGGGAAGAGGAAGGTCTGGTCCGCCGCTTTGTTCGGCATGCCGTGACCGGAGTAGAAGACGTACAGATCGGTCTCACCCGGCTTCACATAGGTGGAGAGGGTGCCGCGTTCCGGATCGAACATCTTCTTGAAGAAGATGCCGCGCACCTGCTCATTCGTGAAAAGGAGGATGCGGTCCCGACTGATGCCGAGCCGGTTCTCGAAGTACCGCTTCATGATCTCCGCATCGTTCGCCGCATAGGGGGCGGACGGTACGTTCTGATAGTTCTCGATGCCGATCACCACGGCGACGGCATTCGGGTTCTCCGTCTTCGATGCCGGTACATCCTTGATATCCACATATCCGTCCGCCAGCGCGCTGCTCTTGGACCCGGTGAACTGGATGCGGGTGACCTGTTTCTGCTGCGTCGGTTTCGCTTCGACGGAGACGATCTTCGGATCCTCCGGCTTCTGGTCGAGCAGGATGGGCAGCTGGAATGCCCGGATCACACCGTCCTTGGTCGCATCCTCCATGGAGAGATAGACCGGCAGGGGACCGGAGGCTTCCACACGGTTGTTGGGACTGATGATGAAGTTGAGTTCTTTCACATCGCCGGAGCGGATATCGCCGAGTTCCCCTTCATTCTCCGCCAGTTTGATGTTCTCGGTGGAGGTGGCGACGGCGAACCGCACATTGGCGGCAGTGGAGAGACCGACGTTCTGCACCATCACACGCACCTTCACCCGCTCCCCTTTCTCCAGCCGTCCGTCGCTCTTCTTCGGATAGAGTCCTTCACCGCGCTCGATGATCTCCAGACCGGAGAACTGGAGTTTCGGCGGTTCGAACTCCTGTGTGCTCAGTTCGAGGTACGCGGTCTCCATATCGTACCCTTCCTTCTCGATCCCTTTGATGGCGAACTTGCGCACCGCGCTCTTCACCTTCTTGCCCGCCACGATCTTGAACTCCACCTTCATCTCCTCGCGGGGACGGAGCCGGGGGATCGTCTTCTCCTTCTCGATATAGATGTTCGGATCGGGTGTGGCGGATTCCTCCACGAGCGAGACCTTGATCTCCTGGGCATCGCCGATCCCCTTGTTCATCAGCTTCACGGTGACAACGGCATTCTCGCGGTTCTCCAGGATGCCGTTGCTGTTCTCATCCTTGAACGAGATCTGTGCGTAGATATCCGCCGGGCCTTCCGCTGCCTTGGTCTGCTGCTGCTGGTCCTTGATTGCCCCGAATTTGAACTTCACCTGCGCCGGAAGTGCCGCGGCAAGCATCAGGATCGCTGTCACAAGTAGTCTCATAGGTCCTCCATGGAACGTTCAGATTCAATTGGGACGGGTGCCCGGGGGGGAAGGAAGCGAACCATTGGACGTATCCTCTTCCTTGGGTTTTGACAGGAGAACGGCCGCACCGACGCCGAGCACCGCTGCACCGCCGGTGTACCACACCCAGCTGCCGATCCCTTCATTCTTCGTGATGGTCAGTTCGAACGTGATGTCCTCGTACGGCAGTCCTTTCGGGAACTGTTTCTTGTAGTTCCAGACGATGCGCTGCCCCTTCCCGACGAAGGCGCCGGAGCCGACGGCACCGGAGACATTCTTCAGTTCAAAATCGAAATTCTTGTTCGATTCGCGGGTGATGCGGGCGGTGACCTCGTATTCTGCATCCGGGTCATCGCCGACCGGGATGTGGGAATAGGTGATGATGATGTTGTCACCCTTCTGCTCCACATCGGTGATGGTGTAGGTCTTCTCGTCCTGCGCCGTCAGGGTGACGGCGGCAGTGAAGGTCAGGAGCAGGAGTGACAGGATTGTCTTCATGAACACCTCGGCCGGTTGGTGCTGATTAATCGAAATTTATCGCAACGAACAGGAGCATGAGGTTCGTCTTCTGGTCCAGTTCCTCTTCTGCCGAATTGCCGCCGATCGATGACGAGATGGTATAGGTCGGTGTCGCGGTGAAATACTTCATACCGAAACTGAACGAGTTGCCCGCGACCAGTCCGACGGAGTACCCGTAGCCGCCGGTGAAGGCATCGGCCGACTCCACTTTGAAGTCGATGATCTTCGCTTCCAGGTCAGGACGGTGCGCCACCATCAGCCCGGCATCCGCGGATGCGAACAGGTAGGTCTCCGGCGAAAAATTTAGGGCAACGCCGAGACCGAGCGTGATCCACATATGCAGGTACGTTTCGTCATCGGACGTGAAGGCGCCCGGATTGTTCTTGTTCAGTTCATCCAGATTGAGTTCGTTGGTCGCAAACTGAAATCCGACCGGCACGAACAGATTCTCCTCCACTTTCGCCCTGACTTCGAAACCATAGGAATACCCGTTCTTCGCGAAGCCTGCTTCATCCCCTTCCACGGCACCGAACACACCGGCCGCTTTCGCCATGGAGACATTAAACCAAAATCCGTCCAGCTGATTGCCGGAGGGAGCAAATTCCTCCTGCACCGGTTCACTCTGCTTCTCCTCCATCTTCCGGTTGCGCTGCTGGAGCATCTGTTGCTGTTGCGTGGAGCCACCGGAGAGCGTGAACCGGTCCTCTGCCGCCCCCTGTTGACCGCCGATGGTGACGACGACCTCATGCTGTCCGGATCCCAGGGCCGGGACCGTGACGGTGATCTTGTCCTTCCTCCACTGGGTGATGGTCGCTTCCACGCCGCCGAAAGTGACGGAACTCTTTGCCGGGCGCGAAGCGGGGAATGAACCGTAGATGACCACCGAGGCACCGGCATTGGCGTTCATCGGGGCGAGACCGCTCACGGACGGCACGAACTCCTTCACCATCTCCTTGATGTCCGCATAATCGATCAGTTCGGTGCCTTCCTTCGTTTCGATCACGACGGTCTTCCCCTCGATCTTCTCCACGATGGTCCCGACGACGGTCTTGCCGTTCTTCAGGTAAATGATGTCAACTTCGCCGTTCTGGGCGGAAAGACCGGCGGTGAAGAGAAGGGTGAGGAACAGCAGGACGGCAGCAGAGCGTACAATTAGGGTCATAGGGGTACCATTCGTGGGAGGTCACTATTATAGATGATAATAGCGAAAAGTACCGTTGAATTCAAATGAACCAGCGCACGGTCAGGGACCGGGGCCGGCCCGGATTCCTTCCGGGATCATCGGCCGATCATTGCGCGATCTGCAGCTGGATCTCGTTCCGGCGGAGAAACCAGGGCATGATGGGGGGATCGTAGCGGGCAATGACAGGGCTCCCAACGGGGGACAGCCCGGAAGAGGAGACCCAGCCGATGAGCTCGACGGTCCGTTCGGACATCGCTTCATCGGTCCAGCGGCCCGAGAACCGTATCACCGCGACGGTGCGGGCAGGCACCTGACGGACGGTCAAGGTGCTGTCGTTCGGGACCGGGGTGGTCCCGAGCGTGAACTCCGCCGGCATCACAAAGCCGATGGTATATCCCCCTTCCGACCGCACGGTGGTGACCGGAGCGGTCATCGGGATGGAGCGGGATGACTCGGTCAGCACCGGCGCGGTCATGGCGATCTCCGCCGAGGCACGGTTGTTCCCGGTGATGTACTTGAAGAGTTTCCGGAAACCGGCATTCGACGCATCGTCCATCACCGAATCGGTAACGGTGGTCTCCACCACGATGTACGGCGCATACCGACGGAGCTCGAAGCGTCCATCCTTCTTCAGAACGGTATAGGACGGCTCGTCAAGAGCGGACAGCGTTGCGGTGAAGAGGAAGAATGAAGCTATGAGTCGTTTCATATGGGTCGTCGGTATGGTATCACAAAGAGAAATTGTTCGGCCGGCTGTAGATCATCTGCACGACGGAGATGTTCCGCATGGCGAACCCTGCTTCGCAGTAGCTGAGATAGTAGTTCCATTTCCGGATGAACCGGTCATCGAACCCGAGTTCCTTCACCTTCGTCAGCTTCCGGTTGAACTCCTCCCGCCACAGTGCCAGCGTCCTCGCATAGTCCTTACCGAAATCCTTCAGGTCGATCAGATGCATCTCGCCGGTGCGGTGAACGGCGTCGTTCATCGCTTTGATGGACGGAAGCAGCGTGCCGGGGAAGATGTGCGTCTGGATGAAATCGACCCCTTTGCGGAACTCATCGTACCGGGCATCGGGCGAGGTGATCACCTGGAAGCCGGCGATGCCGTTCTGTTTGAGCAGCTGCTGCACCTTCCCGAAATACGCCGGCAGGAATTCATGACCGACCGCTTCGAGCATCTCGATGGAGACGATCTTATCGAACTCCCCGGTCACATCGCGGTAATCCATCAGTTTGATCTCCACCCGATCCGCCACCCCTTCCCGAATGAATCGCTCCTGCGCATAGGCGAACTGCTCCTTAGAGATCGTGATCGTGGTGATGCGGCAGCCGTAATGTTTCACGGCATGCACGGCGAAACCGCCCCAGCCGCTGCCGATCTCCAGCACATGATCGTCCGCCGAGAGGCGGAGCTTGCGGCAGAGCCGGTCGTACTTCTGGAACTGCCCCTCTTCAAGCGTCGAGGCACCGTTGCGGAAATGCGCCGACGAGTAGGTCATGGAGGGATCGAGCCAGAGCGAATAGAAATCGTTGCTCAGATCGTAATGGTCCGCGATGTTCTTGCGCGCGCCGGACTTGGTGTTGGAGCGGAAGAGATGTCCGATCCGGTCCAGGAACTGCAGGAATCCCATCGGGGAGAACTTTCGCCGGGACCCGGAGAGCGCCGGATTGTTCTCGTAGTTGAGGATCCACCAGGAGATGAAGTTCGTCACGCTGTCCGTGTCCCAGTCCCCGTCCACATACGATTCCCCGAAACCGATATCGCCGTAGAGGATGCTCTTGCGGAACATGTCGCTGTTCCGTATCTGCAGGGTCGCCTTCACGCTGCCGTCGCCGCCGCCGATCCGGATCACTTCGCCATCAGGCATGGTGATGGTGAGACTCCCTTTCGTGAGGCCCGAGAGCAGTTTCAGCGCGATCGTTTCGTACATGGACATCCGGCGCCCCGAAGCAAGCAGGTCACTTACCGAACGTTCTGTCACTTGTTCCATACCACTATCTCCTTTTGCAATTCTGGATGATCTGTCTTCCGGAAGAAGCGGAGCTTCCGGAGATACAATTTGAGCGCCTGCCAGTGGATGAGGGTGATCACCTGCAGGGTGACGAACGGGAAGCGGACCGCGTACCACAGCAGCCGTGCATCGGTGAGCGGCCGGCGTTCCCCGCTGACGGCGCTCAGGAAGAATTTCTTCCCGTCCTTATAATCGTTGATGGTCACCTGCAGCCGTTCATCGGGGACCTGCAGCAGGAAATCGAACTCCGCATCCATGTCGATGAACGGCGACACGTAGAAGTACTTCGTCATCCGCTTCCGGAACACCCCGTCCGTCCTGTCCTGACCGGTGAGCAGGTACGGCTTCAGTTCACCGAACGTATTGCCGACCTCCGGTACGACGCAGAGCGGG
>JABWAK010000148.1 GCA_013361065.1 Bacteroidota bacterium | reverse complement strand
TCAGCCGGAGCGATGCATTCTGCGCCAGCACCGTTGGGACGATCGCAAGTTCCTCGCGCACCATCGACGCAAGCATGTTCGGATGTTCGATGAAGTAATAATTCCCTCCGCCGCTCTCGGCGAGTGCCAGCATCAGATTCTCGTTGTAGTCGAGTCCTACACCCATTGCGGTGACGGCAATGGAGCGGCTTCGGCCGGCGCGCACCATCATCGTCAGCTGCCCGGGATCGGTGATGCCGACATTCGCCAATCCGTCCGAGAGCAGCACCACCCGGCTGATATACCCGCGGCCGGCGAACCGCTCCGCTTCCTGCAGTCCTTTCTGCAGACCGCCGCCGAGATTCGTGGAACCGCGCGGCTGCACCTCCTCCAGGATCCTCCGTGCATGCTGTTTCCCGTTCCCGAGCTTCGCTGCACTCCGCAACAAAGTCACTTCATCGTCATACACCACAACGGAGAGGACATCCTCCGGCCGCAGCTGGTCGATGAGCGTCGCGAAGGCCTTCTTTGCATACTCCATCTTGCGCTGATCACCCATGGAACCGCTCCGATCGATCACTACGGAGAGATTCATCGGCGTCCGGACTGTCCGCGAGACCGCTGCCGGTGCCGTGACCGTCACCTGCAGATAAGCGGTACCGCCGCCGGAACCGATCACCGGACAATTCAGTCGTCCTTCCAGCCGGAACGGCGCAGGCTGCGGCGGGAACTTCATGGCGTTCACCGTCAGTGCGCAGAACAGCAGTGCGGCCAGCATCGTCCACAGGGACGCGTATCCGGTGCCTCCGGTGATGATCCTTTCATTGTCCATTCGGGTATTCATCGTTCCTCCTTTGGTATTTGTGGCAGGTTATTTGTACTTTCGTTCACCTCTTGCTGATACATGTCATCAATCATTGAAAGGTCAATGAAGCCGAACATCCACTTCCTGAACACCGACGCAAAGATCCTCGACATGATCCGTCAGGGGGACGACGACGCTCTGGTGCTGCTCTACCGGCAGAACCGGAACGCCGTCATCTCGTACGTACTGCGGAACAGCGGCAGCGGCGAGGATGCAGAGGATGTGCTGCAGGAGGCGGTCGTGATCCTCTGGGAACGGGTGATCAACGGACGGTTCGAGGCGACGGCGAAACTGAGCACGTTCATCTTCGGCGTGGCGAAGAACGTCTGGTCCCGCAAGCGGATGCGCAAGCACCGCGAGCCGGCGACGGAGTTCGATGAGGAGACGCTCGATGCGGGGGAAACATCACCGCTGGATGCGATGATCGATGATGAACGCTCCCGGCTGGTGGCATCGGCGATGGAACAGCTGGGTGATCCGTGCCGGACTCTGCTGGTCCTCTATTATTGGGAGGAACGGTCGCAGGAGGAGATCGCCGCGGAGATGGGATTCGCGAATGCGGCGACGGTGAAGTCGAAGAAGTATACCTGTAAGAAAGCGTTGGAAAAGATACTGGAAGGGATGAAGATTCAGATACGTTAAAAAGATTATCAAGATTGCAAGATTATCAGGATTATCAAGATTAATTGAATTAGCATTTTCAAAATATCAGATTCCGAATTATCAGATTTCAAATTATCAGATTCCAGATTAATAAGTTCTATGGTTCATTACCTATGTGTCCTATGTGCTTATGTATTTCCCGGAGATTGAAACAGAAACACAGAGTCAAGGAGAGATTATTAGATTGTTAGACGGCAGTCGAAAGAGAACAGTTTCCAGACAGAAGCGAATGACAAGAAAAGCTGTTAGGTATCAGTTGTCAGTCAACAGCCAACAGCCAACAGCCAACAGCCAACAGCCAACAGCATATACCCAATAGCTAAAAGCCAACAGCCAACCGCTTCACTGCAGAACGAATACTATGAAGCATTCCATACTACAGAGAGATGCAAAGATGCGAGAGATCGCGAAGATCCTCCGCAAGAACAGTTCGCTGGGCGAGATCATGCTCTGGAAGGAGCTGCGGGGGAAGCAGATGCTGGGATATGAGTTCCAGCGTCAGCGGCCGCTCGGCAAGTACATCGTCGATTTCTACTGTGCGGCGCTCCATCTGGCGATCGAGATCGACGGCGTCTCCGGCGGCAGCGATGAACAGTACCGGTACGACCGCGAGCGGGACGCAACGATCGGAACCACCGAAGTGCACTTCCTCCGGTTCCAGGACGATACGGTGCGGAACGATATGAAGAGCGTCCTGCTGGAGATCCGGATGTGGATCAAAGAACATCAAAAGCTTGTTTAAGGAAGGAACGAGGACCCTATGAGCGATGAAGAGAAGAAATACTGGACGGACGACGACGAACTGGTCTCACAGTACGTGCTCGGACAGTTCTCGCCCGAAACGATGCATCAGATGGAACAGGAGATCGCCGACTGCGCACCATGTAAGGCGAAACTGAAGCGGGAGATGGAACTGGCGGCCGGGATGCGACGGCACGGACGCGACCTGAAGAAAGCGACACTTCGGACTAAACTGCGCCGCGCGCGTGATATGCAGTTCAACGCGAACCATTTCATCGGAATGGCTGCTGCTGTCGTCCTGATCTTGCTTGGTGTCGGTGCGTACTCCCTCTGGTTGGGAGACCTGGCTTCTCCGACCAGCTTCGGGAAACGAGAGGTGGTCCTCCGGTACGATTCGCTCGGATCGGAGTACGATGCGGCGGAGGAATTACCGGACGAAAGTATGACGGACGCGACAGAACCTCCGCCCGCAGAGAGTTCACCCGAGGTAGAGTCAACCGGTGATCAGGCCGTACAACAGCCGGTCGAACAAGACAGATCCATCGCCAGGGAAGAGCGTCCTGCACAGGAAGATCGTGCTGTGCAGGAGGATCGTTCTGCCCCCGCATCGCAGCGTCCGATTGCGGAGGCGCGTACGGCCGAACCGGACCGTGCTGCACAGAAATCAGTTGCATCGCGTGAAGCAAGGACCGGCAGCGTGATGGAGAAGAGCGTTACTGCATCGCGTGCCGCCCCCTCTGCTTCGATCACGAGTTCCGTACGGACCGAATCTGCTCCCGCTGCTGCGGAAGGGGCGATCCCTTCGAACCCGCGTGCGATCTGGCTGATCGGCAAGGTGGTGATGGTGAGTGAGCAGAAGAGCATGGCAAAAGAACAGAGTCTTGCAGGTGCTGTGCGCGGACGTCGTCCGGCCGAAGCCGGGATCGTCCTGCAGCAGCGTCCCATCAAAGAGCTGCCGCAGGGTCTCCTCCAGCGGAAACGCTCCGCCGAAGTGAGCGTGCAGACGATGATGGAACGGACGGAGAGCGGGGTGAGTCTGACCCTGTACGGCGACGCTGTGAGCGATGACGAGCTGCAGCATGCCGTCGTGGAAACGTTCACGGATGATTCCCTGGTCGTCTCTATGCCGAATCACCGTCTATCGTTCCGTCTGCCGGAAGGGTGGGGGAATACGCAGAGCAAGAGATGACCAGAGGAACTAAAGAAAGTAAAAAGTGAAAAGTTAAAAGTAAGAAGTAAACAGAAAAATAGTCACATAAGAATGTAGAGAGTCATCCTGAGCAAGGCCGGCATCTTAATGATTGCCGCGTCGAAGGATGACGATATAATTCAATGGAGAATTGATGTGATGATTCTTGCAGAGCTCACCGGCGAGCCGAAACAAGATCTTAAATCATAATTATGAAAGCCTGGGTGTATATCGTTCTCTGTGCCGACGGACTGTACTATACCGGTTCCACTATCAATTTGGAACAAAGGATACACGATCATAATACCGGAAGGTTCGGTGGTTTTACTTCGAAGCGATTACCGGTAATTCTTCTTTGGTCCATGGAATTTGTAGACATTCGGGACGCAGCCATCGTTGAACGACAGATCAAAGGATGGTCGCGTGCGAAGAAGGAAGCGCTGATGAATGGTGATACGGAACTGCTGCATCGGTTATCCCGTTCGACCAAAACGAAAGCACGGATTGAGGCTTTATCATCCTTCGTCTCGGCTGCCAAGAAGTAATGCGGGCCTCGCTCAGGATGACTTGCACTGATTGTCTTCACTGGTAACGAGAATAAAATCATCAATTTCCACAATTATCACGTTCCACAATTGTTTCTCTATGTGTCCTATGTTCCTATGTGTTTCAGATTTTATAATTGAATGTAAAATTATTGACCAACTCCACTGAAATACAATACGTCCGCGGGATCGGACCGGTCCGCGCGGCGGTGCTGAAGGGGATCGGCATCGATTCGCTGCAGAAGCTCTTCTACTACTTCCCGTACGATTATCTGGACCGTTCCCGTATCACCGCGATCAAGGACCTGCCGGCGCTGGTGGAATCCGGCAGGGAAGTGACCGTCATCGCCTCGGTCTTCCGTGCAGAGACGAAGTTCACCCGTAACCGGAAAAGGATCTTCTTCCTGACGATCAAGGATGATACCGGGTACGTCACCTGCGTCTTCTACGGAGCGGTGGAGTACTTCCAGAAATCATTCGAACCGGGCGAGGTTCTGGCGGTCTCCGCCGTGCCGGAGCTGGACAAGTATAACCGCGTGCAGTTCATCCATCCCGAGTTCGACCGGCTGAAGAAGGATGAGGAGGATGAGACCGACTGGAACTCGCTGCTCCATACCGGCGCCATCATTCCCAAATACAGTTCCGGCGAGGAGCTTAGGAATGCCGGACTCGATAACCGCGGGTTCCGCCGCATCCTGAAGAACGCGGTCACCCACCATCTGAATGCACTCACGGAGCATCTGCCGCGCGAGATCCTGCAGCGCAATACTCTGCTGGACATCACCCAGTCGATCAAAATGGTCCACTTCCCCAGGTCGTACGCGGAACTGGACCATGCGGTCCGCCGGCTGAAGTTCGACGAGCTCTTCTACTTCCAGCTGCTCATGGCGTTCCGCAAACGCGAACTCAAAGGGGAGCTGAAAGGGATACCGTTCACCGTGCCGCAATCGCTGACCGGCGAACTGAGGAAGCATCTCCTGTTCGAACTCACCGGAGCGCAGCAGCGGGTGATCGCGGAGATCGAAGCGGATCTGCGTCAGCCGGTGCCGATGAACCGTCTGCTGCAGGGGGATGTCGGCAGCGGCAAAACGATCGTTGCGCTGCACGCCATGCTCACTGCCATCGGGAACGGATATCAATGCGCACTCATGGCGCCGACGGAGATCCTGGCGGAACAGCACTGGCAGAGCATCCGGAATTTCCTGAAGGACCTTCCGGTGAATGTGCGTCTGCTGGTGGGAGGACAGAAGAAGAAACTGCGCGACGACATCCTGGAGGATATCCGGCGCGGCACGGCCCACATCGTGGTCGGCACCCATGCGCTCATCCAGGACCATGTGCAGTTCGCGGACCTTGGCCTGACCGTGATCGATGAACAGCACCGGTTCGGTGTCTCCCAGCGAGCGTTGCTGCGGGAGAAAGGGAAGAAGAATCCCCATGTGCTGGTGATGACGGCAACGCCGATCCCCCGGACCCTGTCATTGACCGTGTACGGCGACCTGGATGTCTCTATTATAGATGAGCTGCCGAAGAACCGGAAAGCGATCCGGACCGCCATCCGGTATGAGAAGGATAAGGCCAAGATCTTCGATTTTGTCAGGACAGAGCTGGAAAAAGGGCGCCAGGCGTATGTCGTCTACCCGCTGATCGAGGAATCCGAGAAGATCGACCTGAAAGCAGCCACACAGGAATATGAGCATCTCCGGACGAAGGTCTTCCCCGGGATTTCCATCGGCCTGCTCCACGGCAAGCTCTCCTCCGAGGAGAAGGATGAGCTGATGCGGCGGTTCAAACAGAATGAGATACGGATCCTGGTCGCAACGACCGTCATCGAGGTCGGTATCGACGTCCCGAACGCTTCCATCATGATCATTGAGAATGCCGAACGGTTCGGACTCTCCCAGCTGCATCAGCTGCGGGGACGTGTGGGACGCGGTGCGGAGCAGAGCTACTGCATCCTCGTCACGGACCAGAACTACGCCAAACGGACATTGTCCCTCTCCACCGACAGGGCCGAAGCGCGGAAGGAGGTCGATGCGACCAAGCGGAGACTGGAGACGATGGTGGAGACGAACGACGGATTCAGGATCGCGGAAGTGGACCTGGAGATCCGCGGTGCGGGGGATTACTTCGGCACCCGCCAGAGCGGATTGCCGGCATTCCGGCTGGCGAACATCGTAACAGACAAGGATATCCTCCAGGCGGCACGGACCGAGGCGTTCGGACTGGTGGAGCGGGACCCGCATCTCTCCAGAGCCGAGCACAAGAATATCCGGAAGGAGTTCGAGTTCGTCTTCAAGGAACTCCTCTCCTACGTCCGCGTCGGCTGATGCCGCACGCCGCTCCAATGGTCCGGTGCAACTGAATGACCGGCCGGACCGTATCACCCGAACACGCTGTCCTATTGCGCAGGCACCTTATGACGACCTTCCATCCCCGCACCCTCATCCTTCCGTTCATCATCGGCATTGCCGGCATCACAGCGTTCCTCTTCCTCCGTCCGGAGATCTCGCCCAAGGCCGGCGTCGATCTCTCCGTCACCCGCACCGATGCGATGGCGATGGCGGAACGCTTCCTGTCCGGCAAAGGATATGCAGTGAGCGGACTTTCCAGCGAGGCATCGTTCCTGGTGAACGCCGCCACGCAGCAGTTCCTGGTGGACCGGTACGGACTGGAGCAGGCGAACCGGATGATCCGTTCCGATTCGCTCATCGTGAACCGGTGGCAGGTGTACTTCTATGATGCACGCAGGACCACCAACAGCATGACCGACCAGTTCCGCGTCTGGGTCGGTCAGCAGGGAATGGTGACCGGCTTCAATCACATCGTGCAGGATTCCGCCGGCGGGGCGAAGCTCACGGCGGACAGTGCGCAGCAGATCGCGGAACGGTTCGTGGGATCGATGGGTGAGGACCTCGGCCGGTTCTTCCTGAAGAAGACCACGAGCACGCAGCAGGTGAAACGGTCGGACCATGCATTCATCTGGGCATCGAAGGATTCGGTCGCGGATGCGCGGACGGAGATTATGGTTCGGGTGCAGGGGAATGTGGTCGGGATGTACTCCAAGGAGTTCGTGCCGCCGCAGGGATTTATCCAATGGGTGAATGAACGGTTCAGCTCCATTGCGGTCATCACCATCCTCTCGTACATCGCCATCTTCTTCCTGGTGATCGTCATCATCTCGCTCTTCCTCAAGAAATACCACGAAGGGGAGGTCGGGGTCCGCTCTGCCCTCTCCGTTGCTGCGACACTCTTCGGTATCGTTGCCGCCACGATGCTGCTCGGATATGAATCGATCGGCTTCGGGGTGCAGCTGGGGGATACGAACAGGACGATGGTGAAGCTCCTGCTGCTGGCACTGACACTCTTCATCATCTACGGCTTCCTCTCCGCCATGACCTTCGCGGCGTGGAGCGTCGGCGAATCGTCCGCCCGCCGCGGATGGAGCATCAAACTCTCCGGACTTGATTCGCTCTTCCGCGGAAGATTCTTCACGGCGAATGTGGCATACTCCATCCTGTGGGGATTCCTGAACGGCTTCGGTGTGCTCGGTCTGGTGGCGGTGATCTATTATTTGATGCTGACATACGGCGGCGTCCTCTCTTCCAATATCTCCACCGGCGGCATCCCGGAATCGTACTCGCCGGCGCTGTATGCCGTTCTCTCGTCCGTCTCCGGTGCGATGATCACCGAGATCACCTTCCGTCTCTTCATGATGTCGTGGATGCGTGAGCGGATCCGTTCCGTTGCTGCCGGCATCATCCTTTCTGCAGCGATCTGGGCGTTGACCGCGTCCACGCTGTGGGATATGCCGTTCGGCAGCATCTACAGTCTGTGGCAGTTCCCGCTCTATTTCCTGCTCGGGACGATCTTTTCCCTTATTTTCCTGCGGTACGGCATCCTTGCTTCCATCATCGCCAATTCCGTTGTCGCCGCCGTTGGACTGTTCGAACCGGTGCTCTTTTCCACCGGCGGTTCGATGCTGACCGAGAAGATCATCTTCGGCATCCTGCTCGCGCTGCCGTTCCTGGCAGCGGTTGTAGGACTCGTGCGCAGGGAGGAGTTCCAGTTCACACCGGATACGACACCGTCCCACATCAAACGGATCAGCGAACGGGAACGGATGGCGAAGGAGCTGGAGATCGCCCGTGCGGTGCAGATGAAACTGCTGCCGAAGGAGAATCCGGTCATCACCGGGTACGATATCGCCGGGATCTGTCTGCCGGCCTATGAGGTGGGTGGGGATTACTATGACTTCGTCGACCTCGGACCGTCCAAGATCGGTATTGCGATCGGTGATGTGTCCGGGAAAGGGGTGCCGGCCGCCATCTATATGACGCTGACCAAGGGGATCCTGCAGTCCCATGCCGAGGAGAATATCTCCCCGAAGAACGTCCTGAGCAAGGTGAACCGGCTGATGTACCGTACGATCGAGAAGAATTCCTTCGTCAGTATGTTCTATGCCATCATCGATCTGCAGTCCAAGCGGCTCCGGTACTCCCGCGCCGGGCATAATCCTGTCATTCTTGCAGGTTTACGCGACGAAAAGCAGGAATTTTTGACACCAAAGGGGGTGGCGCTCGGTCTGGACGACGGCGGAGTGTTCGATGCGGTGCTGGAGGAGCGTGAGTACGACCTGCGGAGCGGCGACATCCTGGTCTTCTACACGGACGGATTCACGGAGGCGAGGAACGGAGCAGGGGAGGAGTTCACGGAGACGAGACTGCTGCGGTCAGTGGCGGAGGCGAAGGAACGGAGCGCGGCGGAGATCATCGATGTGGTGGTCCGCGACGCGAAGCGGTTCGCCGGAGAAGCGGAACAGCACGACGACATGACGATGGTCGTGGTGAAGGTCCACTGATCGTACGACAACGTGAGGATGAGTCGATCATCCCGCCGGAACCTCCGGCGGGATTTTTTTTTCTTCCGTCCGAAAAAAATTTTCCGGCAGTCGTTCGATCGTCCATCGACCTGAAAAAGTGTCGCAACCTCTTGACAACGCTGTATAATTCCTTATATTAGTAGTGAATTGTGAATGTCAAAACGACCGCTCGAGCGCTCTTTGATACTCCGGTACGATCATCATCCAGTCGTGAGAGAGAAAATATTCTTTGTAGAGAAGTCCGATGATGAACACTATCTCCCACAAACGGTGAAAGGTTACCAAGATATTCTTTTGGTACTC
>JABWAK010000147.1 GCA_013361065.1 Bacteroidota bacterium | reverse complement strand
AGCAATGTTCCGTTCTGTGTGTTCATAGCACCTGACGACAAAAAAATAACCGAGCGGAACTGAACGGCCGCTCGGTTATCGGAAGTGGTTCACACTGGTGTGTCGGTGCCGGGTTCAATCCTCGTACTGGTCCAATCCGTAGAACACCCCGCCGAACGGACGCTGGTAACCGTATCCGTAATAATTGAACGGCAGTTCGCGGTACTGCAGACTGATCACCGTGTTCTCGGTCGGCCGGTAGTTGAGTTCAGCACGGCTCACGTAGGCCTTGCTGAACTGGTTCTGCAGCCGGTATTCGAACGTGCTGTACGGGGAGTTCTGCAGACTCAGGTCCACCCGTGCATCGAGCGTCGGGGAGAACTGGTATATCATGGTGTTGGTGTACCGCTGCAGTGCGATCCCCTGTCCGCCGGAGGTCGAGTAACTGGCGGAATAGGAGTGCCGCATCTGGAAATTATTGGGATTGAACAGACTGAACCACTCGGATGCCGTCGGCTGGATGAAGGAATCCGCCACCCGCGGCTGTTCGCCGGCCTTGGGTTTGAACTGTCCTGCGGCGGTCTGGATACCGAGGAGGAGCACGATCAGGAGGAATTGTCTCATGGTTTCACCGTTCACTGGTGGTTCAAATTAGGAAAAACTGCATCCTTTGTCAATATAGACACCTGAACCGGCCTATTTGTTCCGCGCACGGAGCTCCACTTCCGCTTCCTGCAGCTGTTCCAGCGTGTTCACCCCGCGGATCTCGTTGGCATCATCCGTCACCATGGCGGCGACGACGAGTTTCTGCTTCCAGAAATGCCCGAAGACGTCGGTCAGATAATACTCGTTCTGCGCATTGTGCGGATTGATATGCTGCAGGGCGGAGAACAGATACCGGGTATCGAAGATGTAGATACCGGAATTGATCTCGTTGATCTTCCGCTGTTCGTCCGTGGCATCCTTGTGCTCCATGATGCCGACCACATACCCGCTCTTGCTCCGCAGGATGCGTCCATACCCGGTCGGGTCCTCCAGCTTCGCCGTGAGGATGGTCCCGGCGGCATTGTTGTCCCGGTGGTAGTCGATCAGTTTCTGGATGGTCTCCTTACGCAGGATCGGTACATCGCCGGAAAGGACGATGACATCCCCTTCGTAGCGGCGGAGGAACGGTTCGGCCTGCATCACCGCATGGCCGGTGCCGAGCTGCGGGTCCTGCACGGCGAATTCCACGGCCGGTGCGACCTTCTCGAGATGCGTGTAGACCGATTCACGCTGGAAGCCGACGATGGTGATGATGCGCTCGGAGCCGAGTCCCTGCGCGATCTCCACCACATGCTGCACCATCGGTTTCCCGTTCACTTCGAACATGACCTTGGCTTTGGTCGGGTCCTTCATGCGGGTCCCTTTGCCCGCAGCCATGATGATCGTTGCAAAATGCGACATGATGATTCTTCCTACATGGTGAATACGATATTATCGATGAGCCGGGTCGTGCCGAACCGGACCGCGAGCGGCACCAGGACGGTCTCGCCCGGGGTGAGCACCGGCCGGTCCTGCAGGTCCGCGGCACCGACGATGCGGATGTAATCGATCTGCGTCGGACCATGCTGCAGGATGAGCGAGCGCATCGCGTCGATGATCCTCTGTGCATTCCGCTCGCCGCTGACCGCCTGCTGCTGTGCCAGCTGCAGCGCGCGGTACAACACCGGTGCGTTCGCACGTTGTTCCGGTGTCAGATAGACATTACGGGAACTCATTGCCAGTCCGTCCGGCTCCCGCATCGTCGGTACGATCTCGATGCGGCCGGGAATGTTCAGATCCTCGGCCATCCGCCGGATGATGACGCTTTGTTGTGCATCCTTCTGTCCGAAATAGACCGTGTCCGCACCGACGATGTTGATCAGTTTCATGACGACGGTCGTCACTCCTTTGAAATGCGTCGGACGGAACTCCCCTTCCAGAACGGACGAGAGTCCATCCACACCGACAACGGTCGAAAAGCCGGCGGGATACATCTCCTCTACCGGCGGGACGAAGATCAGATCGCAGCCTGCTTCGCGGGCAAGCCGGGCATCCCGTTCCAGGTCGCGCGGATAGCGGTCCAGATCCTCGGTCGGTGCGAACTGCGTGGGATTGACGAAGATGGAGAGAACGACGAACCCGTGCGCTTCCTTCGCCCGACGTATCAGGGAACAGTGGCCGTCATGCAGATAGCCCATGGTCGGTACGAAGCCGACCGTTTTACCTTCACGGCGTGCGGCGGCAACATGCGAACGGACCTCTGAGATGTGCGCGACAGTGATCAACGGGGAGGGCGGCTGTGCATCAGATGATGGTCTTTCCGAATCCGGACTGCATCAGGTCGACAGCGAACTCGGCCGACTGGTTCCGGTTGTCCAGGATGGGATTCGCTTCGACCACTTCCAGTGAATGCATCCGGTTGTTCTCGGAGAGTGTCTCCATGATGAGATGGGCCTCGCGGTAATCAAGACCGCCTTTCACCGGCGTGCCGACTCCGGGACATTCCTTCGGGTCCATCGCATCGAGGTCGAAACTGACATGGATGAAATCGACATCCTTCAGCTTGCGGAGCGCTTTGGTGATCACCACCGCCATGCCGTGCTTGTCGATATCCTCCATCGTGAAGATGGCAATGTTATTCTTGCGGATAGCAGCTTTTTCCCCTGCGTCGAGGTCCCGGATAGCGATCATCACGAGATTCTTCGGATCGAGTTTCTGGAAGTCACCGCCGATGGAGGTGAGTTCCAGCGCTCCCATCCCGAGCGATGCCGCCAGCGGCATGCCGTGGATGTTTCCGGACGGTGAGGTGACATCGGTGTTCATATCACCGTGCGCATCGACCCAGATCACGCCGAGTTTCTTGTTGGTCTTGCGGCAGAAATTCGAGATACCGGCGATGGTGCCCATAGCAATGGAGTGGTCGCCGCCAAGGACCAGCGGGAATCCGCCGGCATCGAGGATCTTCTCCGTCTTCGCTGCCAGCAGCGAACAGGCACGGACGATCTCGGGGAGGTACTTCAATTTGGGATTCTTGACCTTCTGCTGCTCGGGGATCTTGGTGGAGATGTCCCCTTCTTCGATCACGGTGTGTCCGAGCGACTGCAGTTTTTCGGTGACGCCGGCGATGCGGATCGCGGAGGGCCCCATGTCGACCCCGCGCCGGCCGGCGCCGAGGTCCATCGGGACTCCGAGGAGATGGATATTCATAGATTCCTTAATGCACCATATCGAACAAATTGGAGATCGTGGCTTTGAGATCCTTTCTCGGTACCACGAGATCGACGAAGCCTTTTTCCTGCACGAATTCCGCCCGCTGGAAGCCTTCCGGAAGGTCCTTGCCGATGGTCTGTTTGATGACGCGGGGACCGGCGAATCCGATGAGCGCATTCGGTTCGGCGATGTTGAAGTCCCCCAGCATGGCGAAACTGGCCGTAACGCCGCCGGTGGTCGGGTCGGTCATCAGGGAGACGAACGGCAGACCGGCGTCCGACAATTGTGCCAGTTTGGCGCTGGTCTTGGCAAGCTGCATCAGGGAGTAGGCTGCTTCCATCATCCGGGCACCGCCGCTGGCGGAGATGATGATGAGCGGGGCTTTGATCTTGATCGCCTTGTCAATGGCGCGCCGGATCTTCTCTCCCACCACACTTCCCATGCTGCCGCCGATGAATCCGAAATCCATACAGGCGATGACCACTTCCCGCTTGTTCATCTTCCCCGTTCCGTACCGCAGCGCGTCGTGCAGACCGGTCTTTTTGATGGTCTCTTTGATGCGGTCCTTGTATTTCTTCGTATCGACGAAATTCAACGGGTCCTTCGAGGTCATCTTCGCATCGAACTCCTTGAAGGTGCCGTCATCGAACAAGATCGTGAAATACTCGTTGCTGCTGATCCGGAAATGGTGGGCGCATTTGGTGCAGACCCAGAGGTTCTGTTCCAGCGCGCCTTTGTGGATGATCTCCCCGCAGGAGGAGCATTTCTTCCACATCCCTTCCGGCATGTCTTTCTTCTGATTGTCTGAAGCGATATTCTCAGTGGAGCGTCTGAACCAGGACATAGAAACCTTTCGTCAACTAACGGATGTGAGACAAAATATCCATCATTCTCCTCTATTTCAATGAAAATTTACCGGAGTGAAGCGGAGATGAAGGATCTATGCCCCCTTTTTGCGCAGCGTGGCGACAAAATCACGCAAATAGAGCGGTTCTGCGGTGGTATGGTCCGGAAGTGTATACTCAGCACGGCGCCGTTCTGCGAGCAGACCGACCGCCGCAGCGGAGAGTTCCGGCTGTACGGTCACGGCGTTCCGGTGTGTTGCTTCCTGAAGTACCGATTGACGGAGGGTGATGGCGAACTCCGAATCTCGGACGGGTCCGTCCGCCGTGAATGAATAGAATGCGTAGTATGACTCTTCCCGCTTGGCATCGATCATGGCGCAGAATCGGCTGTCGGCAGCAGGATGACGGGAAAGACGGAACGCTTCTGCGATCCCGTCCAGCGTCGGCACGGCGATGATGGGGATATCCAATGCCATGGCGAGTCCCTTGGCGGCACTCAATCCGATGCGAAGTCCGGTGAAGGAACCGGGTCCAAAGGAAACGGCGACCGCCGTGATCGCATCCTTCCGCACTCCGCCGGACGTGATGACCTCATCCATGAGGGTCAGCAATCGTTCGGAATGGATGTTCTTCTCATGGACCGACCGGTGTGCGAGTACCATTCCGGCGCTGACAAGCGCCGTTCCGCAGGTCTCTGTGGCGGTTTCGATACTGAGGATCATGGCCGTTCGATCGTGATGATACGTTCCTGTTCATCCGCGCCCAAGGTGATGCGGATGTTGATGCGGGAAGCGGGGAGCCGTCCTTCGATCATCTCCGCCCATTCCACCACACAGACCCCTCCGCCGTCCAGGTATTCCTCGAATCCGATCTCGTCCAGTTCAGAAGGCGTGCGGAGGCGGTAACAGTCGAAATGGAACAATGGCATCCGGCCGTCCCGGTGCTCGTTGACGATGGTGAAGGTGGGACTGGTGACATGCTCCCGGACCCCGAGTCCGCGCGAGAGCCCTTTCACGAACCGGGTCTTCCCCGTTCCGAGGTCGCCGTAGAGCGCCACGACATCACCCGACCGCAGCTGGGCTGCCAGTGCCTCGCCGGCCGCGATGGTCCCTTCCTCGTTCCGTGTGACGATGCGCTGCATGCGTTACTGTTTCGGGTCCATGGTGATGACCGGCAGGATCATCTCTTCCATCGAGATGCCGCCGTGCTGGAAACTGTCGCGGTACTGATTGAGGTATTTGTGGTACTCGGTCGGATAGACGAAGTAATAGTCCTCCTTCGCCACGATGTAGTTGGTCGTCACGGCACGCTGCGGCAGTTTGAAATCCTTCGGGTTCTTCAGGAAGATCGACTGCTTATCGTCCGATTTCAGATTGCGGCCGAACTTGTAACGGAGGTTCGTCGATGCTTCCTTATCCCCGATCACTTTCGAACCGCGCATGCAGCGGACGCTGCCGTGATCCGTGGTGACGATGATGCGGACATCCTTACGCTCGGCGAGGGTGCGGAACATCCCGTAGAGCGACGAGTGCTTGAACCAGGTGTTCGTCAGGGAACGATACGCGGATTCGTCCGGCGCGATCTCCTTCAGGATGGGATCGTCCGACCGGCCGTGCGCGAGCATGTCGACGAAGTTGACGACGATGGCGGTCAGTTTGTTCTGCGTGTACGAGACGATGTTGGACTGGATCTGGCGGCCGAATTCCGTATCGAGGATCTTCACATATTTCGGCTCGGGCTTCAGCGTGATGCGCTTCCGCTCGAGCAGCTTCATCAGCAGTTCCTTCTCGTACTTGTTATGGCTCGATTCACTGTCGTCCTCCCCCTGCCAGAGGTCCGGGAACCGCTGCTCCAGTTCCAGCGGGAAGAGTCCGCTGAAGATGGCATTGCGTGAGTACGGGGTGGCTGTGGGCAGGATGGAATAATAGTATTCTTTGTTGATGGAGTAGAGCTCCCGCAGATACTCCTCCATCACCAGCCACTGGTCGAGCCGCATGCAGTCGATGACGAACAGGAAGACCGACCGCTTGTCATCCAGGTTCGGGAGCACGTAGCGCTCCATGATGTCGGTGGAGAGTACCGGACGGTTCTCCTTCCGGTTGATCCACTGCTGGTAATTCTTCTCCACATACTTGGAGAACTCGGCATTGCTCTCGCGCCGCTGGTCGGCGAGCATCTTCTGCAGACCGAGCTGCGGATGCTTGTCCAGCTCCATCTCCCAGTTGGCGATCTTCAGGTAGAGTTCTACCCATTCCGTGTAATCCATCGGGTTAAGCAACATGCGGGAGATGGAGGAGAACTCCTGCGTGTAGTCGCGCGAGACCTGTTCACTCTGGAGCTTCTTCCCTTCCAGGAATTTCTTGCAGACCAGCAGGATCTGGCTCGGATTGACCGGCTTGGTCAGATAGTCCGAGATCTTGCTGCCGATCGCCTCTTCCATGAGCGATTCGGCTTCGTTCTTGGTGATCATCACCACCGGCAGCGACGGGGCGATCTCCTTCACCACGGCCAGTGTTTCGAGTCCACCCTTGCCCGGCATCATCTCATCCAGGAAGACCAAATCCGGCTGCGTTGTACGCACCATCTCGATGGCATCATCGCCGTTGGTGGCGGTATCGACCGTGTACCCCTTCTCCCGCAGCAGCACGACATGCGCGCGCAGCAGTTCGATCTCATCGTCCACCCAGAGGATCTGTCCTTTACTTTGCTCCATGTATTCCTTCTTCCTTCCGGTCACTGGATGGCGATGTGCACATCCAGTCCCCCTTCGTTCGATGTGGAACCGGGGATCTTCGAGCCCCCTTCATCCGGTGCGATCTTGGTGTAGCGGTAGAACAACGATGCGGTCACGCGCGAGCTGAGCACGTACCGGACGCGCGGTTCCATCTGCGTGCGCGAGGACCCTTCGCCCGGCGTTCCCTTGATATTGAACTGCTTCCCTTTCACATCGAAGGTGGTCCGGGAGTTCTGGGCAACGGAGTACGTGAAGCTGATATCGATATCGTTCTGCAGACTCACGCCGAAGAGCGGGATCTCGAACCCGGTCTTGGAGAAGCTGGCAGTGACGGAGAGGTCGTTGCCGACCGTCTCGACGATGTTCTTGGAGGCCGGGGTCAGGTCGTAGGTAACGGTGGAACCGTACCGCACGTTGCCGCTCATGGTCCCTTTGAAGAGTTCCTTGAACGAGACGCTCATCCCGGCGAGCGGGGAGAAGGCATAGTTGATGCGCTGGGATTCCGTCACCGTACTGCCGTCCGCCGAACCTTTGAACACTTTGGAATAGCTCGATTGGTACGCATGATCGAGACTCACTTTGGTGGCGAATGATTTGAAGATCGCAAACTCTTCCAATCCATCCCACCGCATCGAATAGTTCACCCGCGGCAGGTAATCGCCGAAGACCTTCTTCAGGACCGGGAGTGTCTCGAATCCATCCTCGAACGCCTTCGCCAGTTTCTGGTCCTGATTCGGCGTGTTATCCGTTGGCACGGCAGCCTGGTATTGCTTCGCCACCTGTTCGATGCCGCTCTTGAACATGGAGAAGATGAAGGTCGGCGGCAGCGTCAGGAACGACCGTTCGATGGAACCGCCGGCGGTGGTGTTTAGGATGGTGGTCCGTCCGGTGAGCGAATCGGCATAGATGGTCTGCGTCCGCGAATAGTTCCAGCCGAGGCTCCAATTCAGATCGAGCCGGGCCCCGGTCCAGAGGTCGCGGCTGGTACGGAAGGTGAGCTTGTTGCTCTGCGTGAACCCGTCGCCGCCGCGCATTCCCCGGGCGCGGATCTGTTTGTCCGCATCGGTGGAGAATCCGATGAACGGGAACGCCGGCTTCAGGAAGACATCCGTGATGTTCGCTCCCGGCACCGATACGAGACCGAGCTGGTACGCACGCGAGGGACCGTATTCCCGCTCCGAACTCTGGACGAACGGTGCACGGCCGAAGAGGTTCGTGAATCCCGGCCGTCCCGGAACGCCGCCGCTGTTGGCGGAATTGTTCTGAGAGAACGAGATGTTGATCTTATCGTAATCGAGCAGCGGTGTTTTGATGACCGTACGGATGATGCCGATGAATCCCTCCCCTTTCGGTCCGGCCGGTTTTGTCGTATCGGCAGGAGCGCTCTCGGCGGCGGGTGCCGGCGTTTCCTTCTTCTCTTCGTCCTCCTCCTCATCATCACGGTTCCCCCGACCGCGGGACGGGGCCGGAAGGGCAGGCGCGGCGGCGGACGCGATCGGTTTCGCCGGGAACCAGGATTCGACGAATGCTTTCAGACTGATATCGGAGGAGAGGGTGATGCTGTTCGTCCAACCGGTTGCGATGCCAAGGTCCCCCTGTTGCAGACTGTTCGTCCACCGGTACGCCACCTGATAGCGGGCGCTGAATGTGATGTACTTCGCCAGGTCCGCCGGGATGCGGGGACGGGTGTTGACGGAGATCGATTGGCTGTAATTGTTGTCGTAGCCGAAATTGACCAGCCGGTCCGAACCGATCATCTGGTTGAGGATCTGCTGGAAGTCACGCTGCCGTCCGAACGGATCGACCTCCATATGGACCATGGAACTGGAGATATCGAGCGAGTAATCACCCGAGAGGTTCAGCAGTCCGTTCTCGGTCAGTTTCCAGCCGAACGCCATGCGGCGCGATGAAGCGAGACCGCGGATCGGATTGCTCTCCCGGTCCAGATTGCGGAGTCGTTCGTTGGTGCGCGAACGGGAGAGCGTCATGCTGGTGGTGAAATTGGTGAAGGGATTATAATAGAACTGGAAGTCCTTGAAATCACCGAGCAGTGAGAGGTCCTCGAAGAAACCGAACGGCTGGATATAATTATCGGTGGCGAAGGTGTACGAATACGCCAGGTTCGAACTCCACTGCCACGAGGTCTTGGAAAGCACGCTCGGATTGCGCATGGTGGAGGTGGTGTAACTGAAGCCGTACTCCAGCCGGTTGAAGAAGTCACGGAAGAACCAGTTGTCCGAGAGCACCGTGATCTTGAATCCCGGGAAGGCATAGGTATCGGTGGTAGTGAGTGTCTGCACAACGGAGAGGACGCTGTCCCGCTGCCGTTCCGCTTCCTTCACCGAACCGGTCTTGGACTGCACGACCCCCTTTTGCTGGTCCGCAGCC
>JABWAK010000146.1 GCA_013361065.1 Bacteroidota bacterium | reverse complement strand
CACCGTGCGTGGCCGTCCGCGAGGTGAGAGTGCTCCCCTCAAAATCGTAATATGACAGCCAGGTTATTACTCCGTTAGAACTCACCGTTCCATATCGAGCATAGTATCCCGAAATGTAATACTCTTCAAAGTCTATAGAGCTATTATACCATGCAACAAGAATCTTACCATTCGATGTAATGGCAATACTAACATCACTGGGTGCGTTGGGCCCATTATCTGTTAGTATTGGCGATGCGGAAAGCACTGTGCTGGTTGTCAGATCGTAACATACAGCAACAATGTTGTCGTTGTACCCGATACGAGACGGGTATGCAACGACAACCTGGTTATTATTGACTGCCGCAATTGCAGGACTACCCGAACCTCTTCCCGAATATCGTAGTTGCCATGTTGATCCATTGTCGGTGCTTGTTTCGTAAAAAATAGTGTGTCCATTGTAAATTGAGTGTGTGCTCCGATAGACCAAATGCATCGTACCATCCCCGGTTCTAATGAACTTATGGGCTCCCGCCGTTTCGAAGTTAGTGGTCTCATTCGATAGGAAATGCGCTTTATAGTACGCTTCGAGTGTCTGATTGCTCGTAGGATTAGATATTGTTCGCTGGTTTGCTGTTACTCCATCCGACCATTTGTAAAACAGATAGTTTCTATTATTGACCGTTTTGGATAATGGGGCGGTAACAGTTCCAGAATTTTGTTCAATGATCTGGGATACTACTCCCATGGATTGTGAACCGTCAAAGTCTGTTTGATCATTCTGAGAAATATTAAAACGTTTTCGAAGTCTTGCTTCGTACGTCGCAACTATGTCGGCGGTTAGGCCAAAGGGGTTGGAGCTTGAAATAATCTGACCATTTTTTACCCATCTACTTGGTTCATTCACTACCGAATTAGCCCAAACCCGATTGTTTCCAAGCTCATCGTTCTGTTCGTTTGCTGTAACAGTGATCAAACTACCAACCTGAATATTGCTTAGCGAATATGGGACAACTTGATTAGGGTTGCTAATGTCGGGCCCAACTATTCCCATGGTGCCGCCAACAAAATTATTTTGGAATGTAAGAGAAACTTTATTGGGAGTTGTATAGTTAATGATCAATTTTATGGCTTCGGTCGTATTAGGTCGATTAAAATCAATTACATGAATATTTCTATTTGTTCCCCACGTCGCTTCTTCAGCTGGATCAAGCATCAGTGAAAGATCTACATATGGTGAACTTCCGAGAAGGCCTTGGACATATAGCACCACAGAACTGCCGGCACCATATGATTCGGATCCTGCAAAGGTATTTGGTGAACAATTCAATGTGAAATCATCAAGGTTATCTGCATCGCTTACATCGCCCCAATTGTCTGCTGCATTGTCTACGTTAAACTGGTCATATGGAAATTTTTTCAAGTAGAACTTTATTTGCTTTGGGTTCGCTGTGCTGTTAGTTGTTATTACTCCCTTATTTATGAACTCAATCCCGGTAATAGTTGCATTAATAGGTATATTGCTTATGTCAAACCTGTAAACCATCCGAAAAGCATTTCTGTCATACTCCGCAGCATCTTGTTTTCCAACTAACGCGTTATTAGTCGATGAAACAAAATGATAATACGTGACCTGGGAGCTTTCATACTTTTCAATACTTTTCATTCCTGCTGGATTTACTGACAATGTGGCCGGGGTTTGACCATTTGACCTATCTGAAATCAGAAAAACAGCAACTAATAAAAACCAAAAGGCCTGTTTCATATTGTTTCTCCAATTATAATGTGATATTTTAAAATATGAATAGCACAATCATTCCTTGTGAATGATAAGGTTGCATGCCTTGGTGACTATTCTGTTTCCGCCGGAGATAGTGCTACAACACTATCTCCGGTTTTTATTTGTTCTATTTATTGTACTTTCATCCTCCTTTTATTCGTTTTGTTTACCGCGATAAATAACATTATTCCCCTTCAGATCTCTCCCTCTCATAAAAACATAGTTGTCCAGAACAATTCCTGATCGGACAAATACATTCTCATCGGTCTTAATGACATATTCCGTTGTTGTACCATTGAAGTGGGCTATCCCGTTGCGCATCCCCAGAAAAATATCGTTCACGCTTCTCCCGATCCCTACATTCATAAACTCAGATTGATCTGACAACCGAGCAAGTTTCACGAACTTTCCTTCGATATAATCGAATAGATCATATCCAATGATAAAATATACCTTTCCCCCCAACTCAAGAATACTTCCAAATTGATCATTCGCCTGAGATCCGGCATGTATCTGCGTAAGCGTGGTACCGTCAAACTCATACAATTGAAAAGTACTCTCAGTGAACTGATTATCCGTTACACCACGAATGTAGTATTTACCATTATTGCTTTTTCTAATCCTAATAAAATTTGTATTGATGGTCGGAATAGGTATTTGCTTCCACGATGTTCCATCATAATGATATATGATCCCCCATCGGGTTTGATCCTGTTTGAAGCACACGCCGGTTGCATATATATCATTTGGCGAAACTCCATAAATATCTTGAAATGCCGGCCGAATGCTGTCGAGCCCCGTTGCAAGTCTCAACTGTTCCTTCCACTCAAAACCATTGAATTGCCATATCTTACCTAAATCACCCGCGCTCCAAACATTATTATGGGCAAAACTAAATATTGAGTACGGTGCAAATGAGCGTGGAAGAGAGTCCGTTTTCCATTGAGATCCATCGAAATGATAGAAAATATTGGTTGCATCGCCCGGACCGGCCGCCCATAGATCGGTAGGTGACGAACCTGAAATTGAGAAGAGAGGATTATATGGTCCATAGATGGTATCCACCGCCCATGTGTAATTCCTGCTGCCGGGCGGTATCTCTTCGGGAGTGATGCCGTCATTCCTGCAATCGGCGTTGAGGAACAAGAGGAGGGAACAGAGAGCGAAGAACGATGACCGCAGCATAGCGACCCCTTCAAGGTTGAACACGATGGGAACGGAGCAAAAATTATGCCCGATGACGAATACGTTATTTTATGCAAAACAGTGTGTGTGTGTGTGTGTGTGTGTGTGTTCGCAACAACAAGAAAAGCGTGGGCTTCTTCGCTTTATTTTTTACTGAAATTAAGAATGCGAAACGCGCGTTGTACAGTATCACACCATCCCGTAAATACGGGATGGTGTGATGTATAGCACAAAACGGTTGGCGTTAGAGGTCGTCAGGAATATTATATCTTGGCGTACGGGGTCGTTATTACATCTGGTGGACCCGTTTGGATCAATCTCATTCCCGTCATTGTGCAGTCATCGCAATGATGCGTTCGCGTCACAAAAACAATATGGCCGATCTGCAGCAGATCCATTCGTTCTATCACTCGGACCTGGAGATGGTGGTGGAGGAAGGGAAGCACCGGCTGGCGCAGAGCATCCAGAAGATCTTCAACGACTGGATCGGCCGGAAGCCGGTCACACCAACGGAATGGATGAGCGCCTACATCGTCTTTCTGAACCGCATGGCGAAGTACTTCGACACCATCATCACGCAGATCAGTGCGTGGCGCTGTGCTCTGCCTGCGAGACTAACAAATATTTATCTGAAGTCATCACAACAATGGAATATCGGTCAATGTCGTCGCATTGAGCGGGGATGAATGAGGGGACTTTTTAATGGCGAAAATTGGATTGACGATTAATTCTAACAAATAGTCACATTGAGCGACGCCGGCAGCATTTCTTGAATGCGGAGTCTCCCAAAGGGACCCCTTCCGGGGAAGGGTGGTAAAGTACTTTTTTTGTGACGACGTACATTGTGTTACACGTCGGCATCCCTTCGGAACCCCGTCAAGAAAAGTAGAGAATCAGTTTTTAACAATAAGATCAATAATCTTTAATCCGTCACGGCACCCAGCGAACTGGTCGAGACGAGTTTCGCATACTTCGCCATCACACCGCGGTCGTAGCGGATGGGGCGCGGGGTCCACGCCGCTCTGCGCCGCGCGATCTCCGCATCGTCCACATTCAGCGTGAGCAGATTCATCGTGGCATCGATCGTGACGCTGTCCCCTTCGTGGATGAGCGCGATCGTTCCGCCGACCGCCGCTTCGGGAGCAACATGCCCTACCACCATGCCGTACGTTCCGCCGGAGAACCGTCCGTCCGTGATGAGCCCGACCTTATCGCCGAGTCCCGCACCGATGATGGCGGAGGTCGGCGCGAGCATCTCGCGCATGCCGGGTCCCCCTTTCGGTCCCTCGTACCGAATCACCACCACATCGCCGGCGGCAATGCGCCGCTGGGTGATCGCTTCCATCGCCAGTTCTTCGGAATCGAACACCCGCGCCGGTCCGGTGATGCTCGGCTGCTTCACGCCGGTCACTTTCGCCACCGCCCCTTCCGTTGCCAGATTCCCTTTCAGGATGACCAGGTGTCCCTCTTTATAGAGCGGCGCATTGAAGGGATGGATCACGGACTGGTCCGCGCGCGGTTCGGCCGGGACGTCCTTCAGCACTTCGGCGATCGTCTCGCCGGTCACGGTCATACAGTCCCCGTGCAGCAGTCCGTTCACCAGCAGCATCTTCATCACCTGCGGTACGCCGCCGGCCTTGTGGAAATCGACCACGAGATATTTTCCGCTCGGCTTCAGGTCGCACAGCACCGGTACCTTCTTGCGCAGCGTCTCGAAATCGTCGATGGTGAGCGGCACCTTCGCCGCATGCGCGATCGCCAGGAAGTGGAGTACTGCGTTCGTCGAGCCGCCGATGGCGTTGATGACGGTGATGGCGTTCTCGATCGACTTGCGCGTGATGATGTCGAGCGGACGGATGTTGTTCTTCACCGCTTCCATCAGGACGCGCCCCGACGCACGCGCACTCTCCTCCTTCTCCGCATCCTCCGCCGCCATGGTGGAGGAGTACATCAGGCTCATCCCCATCGCTTCGAACGCGGAGGACATCGTGTTGGCGGTGTACATGCCGCCGCACGAACCGGCGCCCGGACAGGAGAAGCATTCCACGTCCTTCAGTTCCTCTGCCGTGATCTTCCCCGCGCTGTACTGTCCCACCGCTTCGAACGCGCTGACGATGTTCAGGTCCCGTCCGTCCTTCGGATGCTTCCCCGGTTTGATCGTACCGCCGTACACGTACACGGCCGGGATGTTCATCCGCGCGATGGCGATCATCCCTCCCGGCATGTTCTTGTCGCAGCCGCCGATGGCGATCACACCGTCCATGCACTGCGCGTTGCACGCCGTCTCGATGGAATCCGCGATCACCTCGCGCGACACGAGCGAGAATTTCATCCCTTCGGTCCCCATCGCGATGCCGTCGCTCGCGGTGATCGTACCGAAGCTCTGCGGCATGCCGCCCGTCCTGCGGATACCGTCCTCCGCCGCAGCGGTGAGGATGTTGAGTCCCATGTTGCACGGCGTGATGGTGGAGAACCCATTCGCAACACCGATGATCGGTTTCTCGAAATCGTTGTCGCCGAATCCCACGGCGCGGAGCATGGCGCGGTTCGGCGTACGGTTGGTTCCCTGTGTGATGGTCCTGCTGCGATGGTTGTTCATGGTCTGCGGGGGCTGTGGTGGCGGATCGGACAATGTTTTTTCTGATTAAATGTAGCCTTTTTTGCACGAAATTCAACGGTTTCCGGCCTCCGGAAAAAATAATTTGCGCAGGGTATAGGAAAATCGATTCCCGCAGTGTATCTTTCACACGTCAATTAACAGTACACCGTAATAACTCCTTCGGGAGTCTTCTGCTCAGTAACGTTGCTGTGAGCCGCTTGTTTTACAGTTTGATGGATTGTTATTCCTGTTCTTCCAGAACACACCATCATATCGAGAAACCGCTTTTGTAATTTAAAGCGTACGTAAGTAAGCCGGTATTCTCGGGGTACACCAGTCCGGAGGTCTTGCCGGACAACATATAATGAAAGGATGTGTTCCATGGAAAAAGGAACAGTCAAATGGTTCAACGGAACCAAAGGTTTTGGATTCATCTCCCGCCCGAACGGCGAAGATGTGTTCGTGCACTTCAAAGCGATCGTCGGCGAAGGGTACAAGAACCTCAACGAAGGCGACAAAGTCGAATTCGACGTTGAACAGGGCCCGAAAGGCCTGCAGGCTGCAAACGTTCGTACCATCGGTTGATACGGATCTGTTGCTTGAACAGTGCACCCCGCCCCGCGCGGGGTGTTCTGTTTTAAAGCGTCCCGTCCTCCCGCGCCCCTCCGCATCGTTGACTTTCAACTCCGATTTTGGTAACCTGCACCGGGGTTACACCATCACCGCACGCATCCACACCGCATTTCCATGACATCACTCGACGAACATACACAGGCGATCCGCCGCGCATTGACGGAGGAGACCGCCGCGCTCTCCCAGGGACCGAAGAGTGCCATCCTGACGAACGGACGACGGACGGCCGTTCATGCGGACAGCACGGTCTACCGGTTCGAGATCGCCGAGAACTATCCGTTCGTCCCTTCCATGTCCGTGCACTGCACGGCCGGCACCGCCCTGCGCTGCACCTTCACCGCCGTCGTTGCCGATGTGCAGAGCCAGTTCCTCTCGCTCCTCTTCCCGTTCAATGCCGGCGAGAACATCCCGGAACTCCAGTGTGCGTGGGACCCGGCGGAGCATACAGGAAAATTGTTGGCGTTATGGGATGCAGTGGAACCGGGAGCGGTCGCTGCCTCCTTGTTCGAACGGAAGTTCGCGGACAACGTGCTGCCGGCATCCAAAAAACCGGTCTTCCCCTCCACGTTCACCCCGTCCCAGCAGCAGGCGGTGCGCCAGTCCATGCAGCGGCGCATCTCGTTCGTCATCGGCGAGCGGAAGCGCGGCAAGACCGGCGTGGCGGCATCACTCGTACTGAACGGACTGCGCGAAGGGAAGCGGGTACTGTACATCGGCGGGTCGTCCGGCAGCCTGCACGGACTGCTGAAGGAGATCGCCGAAGTGAATCCCTTCGCCGCGGAGGAATCGTTCACCGTGTTCAACGAAGGACTCCTGGTGCGCTCGGGACCGACGGACGGGTACTTCCCCGTGCCGAACGTGCTCTCGGAGGAACAGCGTGCCGGCATGACGAAGCTCTTCTCCGTGATCAACGCCGAGCACGACTACCTGCGCATCCGTCAGCTGCAGGAGAAACTGCGCGAGAAGCAGCAACAGATCAACGACGCCACCGCGGAACTGCAGGAGGCGAAGGATGAAGTATCGCGGATGCAGAACGCCTCCATGATCGAACGGATGCGGACCGGCAAGAAGGCGCTGGAAGAGGTGCAGGCCGCGGTCCGCGAACGGACGGCGCTGCTCGAACGGCTCAAGCAGCATCTCACCGCCATCACCAAGGAACTCTTCCGCAAGGAATCGGCGCTCCCCGTACCGCTGCGCGAGACGCGGTCGGTCGAAGCATTCGCGGCAGCGTCCTTCCCCGCACCGGACCGGACCGCGCTGCTCGCACAGGCGGCGGAACGGCCCTGCCTCGCCACCGTCGCCCACGATGCGGTCACGCTGCCGGCCCCGCTCCTCTCCTCCTTCGACATCGTCTGCATCGATGATGCGCATGCGCTGGGACTCGACCTGTTCTTCCTGTTCGCCTCGCTGGCGAAGGAACGCTGCTTCATCCTCGCCGATGTCACCGAACAGCCGCCGCAGTCGGTCAGCCAGCTGGAAGCAGCGCGGATGTGGCTGCAGAAGAACTACTTCGCCTATTATCAGAACGAGGACAGCGAGTACTACCGGTTCATGATCAACCTGCTGCCGTACGATGTGGTGAGCGAACTGACGCTGCCGGAGGGGACGGTGAACATCTTCGAGCAGGTGCTGCTCGGGGCACTGGAGGGAACACCGGTGACGCAGGGGGCCAAAGGACGGATCTTCGTCCTCAATACGGAGGAGCTCCGCTCCGTCTCGCCGCAGTACATCGGCAAGAAGAGGATCCTGCCGTACAACGAACTCTCCGCGCGCCGCACGGCGGATTGCGTGAAGCATGCGCTGCTGAACGGCACCACCGCGGCATCGGACATCCTGGTCGTCGCCCCGCCGAGCGGCCAGACGCTCTACCTGCGGGAACACCTGAAGGCGCAGCAGCTGGGATGCGTGGAGATCGCCCCGCTCGGTGCGCTCCGTCTCTGCTCCAAGCGGGCGGTGGTGTTCGATCTGACCGTGGCCGGCATCGACTTCACACTGCGCGCACTGGATGACAAGAAGAGCGGCCTGGTGCATGTAGCCGATACGTTCAACACCCTCTTCTCCACCGTCACGGACGATCTGTACATCGTGGCGGACATGGCGCACTTCCGTTCAAAGTATAAAGGACGGTTCATCCTGACGCTGCTCGAGACCGCGCTCTCCGTGAAGGAGAACGAGGCGGCCATTCTCAGCGCCGCGCGCCGGTTCGACGACCTGCCGGGCGACATCCGCCTGAAGGCGGTCCACGCATCACCGGAGGAGAAGGCGCAGCCCGAGTACCGTGCAAAGCTGGAACAGTCCAAACCCTCCGCGGAACAATCCAAAGCGGGCGGCACGGTGGCGGCGGCGGACAAGAAACTCAAGTCCGATATCCGTCTGGCCAGTCTGCGCGTGCTCGCACGGCGGGAGATGATCAATCTGATCGCGCAGTATCTCGGATCGTACCCGCTCTACAAGACGACCACCGAGACGCAGAAGTATGCCGAGGTGCTGCCGGAGTACGACTGTGAGAACGAGAACGACTTCAAGCTGGTGATGGATATGTGGAACCTGCTCATCTACGAGACGAGCGATACGCAGAAGGCGGAGCATCCGCTCTTCCAGAAGGCGAAGGTCGATTCGAAGGTGCCGAGTGATCTGCAGCAGATCCATTCGTTCTATCACTCGGACCTGGAGATGGTGGTGGAGGAAGGGAAACACCGGCTGGCGCAGAGCATCCAGAAGATCTTCAACGACTGCATCGGCCGCAAACCGGTCACCCCGTCCGAATGGATGAGCGCGTACATCGTCTTCCTGAACCGCATGGCGAAGTACCTCGACACCATCATCACGCAGATCCGCGCGTAGCGATATGCTCGGCACTGCACGAGCGCTGAACAGTCCCATTCTATAAAATACGAACGCCCTTCTCGATGATCTGAGAAGGGCGTTTGTCATTCTGCGAACTCACGCGATCGTTACTTCAGCAAGGTCACTTTCATTGTTTTGACAAATTCACCGGCATTCATCCGGACAATGTATGTACCGCTGGACAACCGGCTGCCGTCAAATGTTGTCGAGTATCGGCCGACAGCTTTCTCTTCGTTGATCAGCGTGGCAACTTCCTTTCCAAGAACGTCATACACTTTCATTGT
>JABWAK010000145.1 GCA_013361065.1 Bacteroidota bacterium | reverse complement strand
AGACGATCGAAATTGATGTTCTTAGACCAGCGGAAAAGTAATCCATCGTTGGTAGAGAAATCAACCGGAGTAACAAGCGTTACAAGGTTTTTGATTTTATCGTTGTGTAACGAAGAGTAAATGATGCTGATCGTTCCGCCTTGGCAGATTCCCATCAGGTTTACCTTATCAACTCCGTTGTTCTTGCGAACAAAGTCAACAATATCATCCAGGAACCAGTTTACGTAATCATCAAGAGTTACGTACTTGTCGGCTTTAGTCGGATATCCCCAATCGATAATGTAAACATCAAATCCCTGAGCAAGTAGATTACGAACGAAACTGCGGTCCGGCTGAATGTCGAGCATATCGTGACGGTTCACGAGTGCATAAGAGATTACAATCGGAGTTGTAAACTTTGCAGGTGTTTCGCGGATGTAGCGATAAAGAGCAACTTTATCAACCTGATGAACTAACTCTTTTGGAGTAGTGGCAACATCCACTTCGTCAATCTTAAGAAGATTGTCGTAACCGGTTACCATTTTGGCACTGGCTTCTGTCCACTCTTTGATTACGTTGTGATGTGACATTTCAGTTCTGAGTTATGCGGTTAACTTATGCAGTTGCAGTCTTCTTCTTGGAAGTAGCTTTTACTTCTTTAGTCTCCGTTTCTCCGAGTTGTTTCTCGAGAGCGTGAACACGTTTACGGAGTTCGTAGATTGTTTCGTAGAGTTCATCAGCTTCGCTGCGGAGTACTACAGGTGTGTTTGCAAGTGCAATTTCCTGCAGTTTCTCATTGCTCTGACGGATTTCCAAAGTAAGATCAAGGATCTCAGCCTGAAGTCTGAACGGATCGACGTCAACTGGAACACCAACCAATTGGAATCGTACGGTGTACTGGACAGTGTGAAGGCACAGCAGACCGATTCCCTCAAGCAGCGCTACACCGGCACACCGGAGATGGTCGAAGGACCCGACACCTACAAAGGGTGGAAGATCTCCTACAACTTCAAGTCGCAGAAAGGCCGCGTCACGCTCGGTGAGACCGCTGAGGACCAGGGGTACTATCAGGGACAGCAGATCAAGAAGGTGGACAAGGAGATGCTCTTCATCTCCGACGGATACTACTCCACATGCGAGTACGGACACCCGCACTTCTATTTCTTCAGTCCCGCCATGCGCGTGACGGTGCGCGACAAGATCGTTGCCCGTCCTATCTATCTCTATATCGCTGACGTGCCTGTCTTCGCGCTGCCATTCGGCGTCTTCCCGAGTCAGGGAGGTCGGCGCTCCGGCATCATCGCTCCGGCGTTCGTGGACAAAGGGGCGCGCGGGACCGGACTGGAACATTTCGGCTATTACTTCGCCATCAATGATTATATGGATGCGTCCCTCGTCGGCGATTGGCTCACCGGCGGCACCTGGCGCGCCAGCCCGAACTTCCGGTATGCCAAGCGGTACGACCTCTCCGGCTCCTTCTCCGGCTACTACCAGCACACGTACGAGAACGAGCCGCTCGATGCGGACTATGTGGACCAGGTCGATTACGTTGCCAATATCATGCACGATCAGACCTTCGATCCCACCACACGGATGAGCGTCAATTTCTCCTTCGCCAGTTCCGAGAGCTACAAGCGGGCCCTCACCAGGAACGAGTTCCTCAATCAGGAGATCACCTCCAACGCTACGCTCAGCAAGAGCTGGGAGGGGACCAGCAACAGCATGAGCATCAACATCAACCGCCGGCAGGACCTCATCACCGGCTCCATCTCCAACGCGCTTCCCTCCGTCTCCTTCAGTCATTCGCAGAGCTATCCGTTCCGGTTCGGAAAGTCCGCCGGCAGCGGCTCGGACTACGCGTGGTACGAGATGATCAGCATGGGGTACAATTCCAATTATCAGCGCGTCGACAACCGGAGCAGGGGCGCCGATACACTGCCGTTCACCTATTACAACCGGCAAGGGATCTCGCACAACGTAAGCATCACCGCCGCGCCGAAGGCGGGATATTTCACCGTGTCGCCGTTCTTCAGTTACAACGAACGGTGGTATGACAAGAGTCTGGAGTTCAAAGGACTCGACAGCAACGGCGCCGTGCTCTCGGCAGACCGGAACGGATTCGAAGCGATCCGCACGTTCAGCATGGGGGTCGGTGTCTCCACGAAACTCTACGGAATGCTCCAGCCGCCGGTCCCCGGTGTCGCCGGCATCCGCCACACCGTCACACCGTCGCTCTCCTATAACTTCACACCCGACTTCTCCGAAGCGCAGTATGGATACTACACACGCTACACGGACAAGCTGGGGCGGGTCCAGAAGTTCAACCGCTTTGCGAACGAGATCTTCGGCGGTGCTTCGGCGCAGGAACAGCAATCCGTCTCGATGAGTGTCGGCAACCTGTTCGAGATGAAGACCGCACCGTCCGACACTGCCCAGAAACCGTCCAAGATCCAACTGATGAACGTCTCGCTCGGCACCAGTTACAACTTCGCGGCGGACAGTTTCCGGCTGGCGCCGATGAGCATCAATTACCGGACCGATATCGGTCAGTACCTCGGCATCAATGCCTCCACAACCTACTCATTCTATGAGTTCGATCAGCGCGTGAACACCCGCGTGAACAAGTTCCTGCTCAGCGAAGGGAAGGGGATCGCGCAGCTGACGAGCGTCTCGGTGAGTCTCAATACCTCGCTGAGCGGGGAGCGCAAGACCGCCGCAACACAGCAGGAGATGAACGACAGCGCCCGGGTCGCCGAGAACCAGCGCAATCTCAATTCCAGCGGGTACAAAGGTGTGTACGATACCCCCGAGCCCGATTTCAGCATCCCGTGGAGCCTGGGACTCAGCTTCAGTTTCACGCAGAACCAGGACAATCCCAACCGGATCTTCCGCTCCGCGAACATCAGCGGAAGCATCGATTTCAATCTCACCGAGAACTGGAAATTCACCGCCTCCTCCGGTTACGACCTCGTCTCCAAACAACTCGCCGCTCCCCAGATCAACATCAGCCGCGACCTCCATTGCTGGCTGATGAACTTCTCCTGGAACCCCCTCGGACCCTACGCCGGCTACCGCTTCGAGATCAAAGTGAAAGCACCCCAGCTGCAGGACATCAAGGTGACGAAGCAGAATAGTGATCGGTTATAAAAAAATTGAACGCATTATCAGAATTATCAAGATTATCAAGATTGTCAACATTGAAGGATTGAAGAAGGAGGAGAGGGATCGATGGCTATCGAGCGATTCGAAGAGATGAAAGTGTGGCAGGATTCAAGGTCGTTGACGCGATCCATTTATGAGGCAACACAACCGAAACCATTCTCATCCGATTATGGTTTGAAGGATCAGATTCAGCGAGCAGCGGTTTCCGCGATGTCGAATATCGCTGAAGGGTATGAACGGGACGGTAACCGGGAGTTCGTGAAATTCCTGGGATATTCAAAAAGTTCAATAGGGGAGGTCCGCAGTTTGCTGTATGTCGCGCTTGACAATGGCTATATCGGTCAGAAGGAGTTCGACGCGCTCTCTGCTCAGTGCGTGAATATCGCTCAGCAACTTTCTAACTTCATCAAGTATCTCCGTAAGACTGCAAAGTAAATAACCACGGTTCCTGTTAATCTTGATAATCCTGATAATCTTGTAATCTTGATAATTATATATGAATCTTTTATCACGCGAAAAATCCCCCTACCTCCTCCAGCATCAGCACAACCCGGTCGACTGGTATCCGTGGGGTGATGAGGCCTTCGAGCGGGCGGCGAAGGAACAGAAACCGGTCTTCCTTTCCATCGGCTATTCCACCTGTCACTGGTGCCATGTCATGGAACGGGAATCGTTCGAGAACCCGGAGATCGCTGCGGTGATGAATGCATTGTTCATCAATATCAAGGTCGACAGGGAGGAACGGCCGGACATCGATAAGGTGTACATGTCCGCAGTGCAGACCATGACGGGACACGGCGGCTGGCCGCTCTCCGTTTTCCTCACGCCGGACCGGAAACCGTTCTATGGCGGCACGTACTTCCCGCCGAAGGATGCGCACGGCCGCCCGGGATTCCCGTCGCTGCTCCGCCGCATCAGCGAGGTCTGGAAGAGCGAGCGCGAGAATGTCGTGCAGTCCGGCGAGGAACTCCTCCGCGAGCTGCAGCATCGTCATCCCGTGAACAGCCAGGCTGCCGCGGTGGATGAAGCGATCCTGAAGCGGACATATCATCAATTGGCGGCCGGGTACGATCCGAAGCATGCCGGTTTCGGCAGCGGGACGAAATTCCCCCGTCCGGTCATCTTCAATTTCCTCTTCCGGTACTTCCACCGCACGCAGGACCAGGAAGCGCTGAAGATGTCGCTCACGACACTGATGGCGATGGCGAGCGGAGGGATGTATGATCATATCGGCGGAGGGTTCCACCGGTATTCGGTCGATCCGCAGTGGCGCGTTCCGCATTTCGAGAAGATGCTCTATGATCAGGCGCAGCTCGTCCATTCCTATCTGGATGCCTGGCAGATCACCCACGATCCGTTCTTCGCCGGTGTTGTCCGCGAGACACTGGGGTATATCCTGGACAGGATGGTCACACCGGAGGGAGCGTTCTGCTCGGCCGAGGATGCCGACAGTGCCGATCCTTCACGTCAGGGACGCATGGTGGAAGGGGCGTTCTACGTCTGGTCGCAGACGGAATTGTCTTCGATACTTTCTGCCGATGAAGTAAGGGTCTTTACTCATCATTTTGCGGTGGAACCGGATGGCAACGTCCAATCCGATCCGCATCAGGAATTCACCGGGAAGAACATCCTCTTCAATCCGTTCACACCGGAACAGACCGCACAGCATCTAGGATTGTCCGTGCAAGCGGTGATGACATTGCTCGGGTCGGCAAAACAGAAGCTTGCAGCGCACCGCAATACCCGTCCGGCACCGCTGAAGGATGACAAGGTAATCACCTCCTGGAACGGGATGATGATCGGCGCCATGGCGAGGGCCGCGGCAGTGCTGGATGCACCGGAATATCGTCTCGCTGCAGAGCGTGCCGCTCGCTTCCTCCGGTCGACGATGTACGATCCCGCTACCGGGACGTTCCATCGCCGCTATCGGGAAGGGGATGTTCGGTTCGAAGCACATCTGGAGGATTATGCTGCTGCAGCATCCGGTGTGCTGGAACTCTATTATATAACGGCCGATGTGCAATGGCTCCGATGGGCGGAGGAGATCGCCGGTCAGATGGTCACCCGGTTCTGGGATTCGGCGGAAGGGGGATTCTATGATACCTCCGGCAAGGACCCGTCCGTGCTGGTCCGCATGAAGGAGGCATATGACGGAGCGGAGCCGACCGGTAATTCCGTTGCGGCAATGGTGCTGCTGCAGCTGCACCGGCTGACGAACGATGACCGGTGGAGGGAGTATGCCGAACGGACGATGCGGTACTTCTGTGCGCTGCTGGAGCAATCCCCGCAGATCATGCCGCAGCTGATGGCAGCAGTGGAATACTACCGCACACCGCCGCAGCATCTGGTCATCGCCGTAGAGTCAGCAGAACAGGCGGCGCCGTTCCTCCGCATTGTCGCATCGCAATACCGCCCGCATCTCGATCTGGTCGTTCTGACGCCGGATGTGCGGAATTATTTCACGGAGCGGTTCCCGTTCATGGCGGGAATGGTGCCGAGGGGCGGGAGAACGGCAGCGTACTTTTGCCGTGAGTTCAACTGTCTCGCACCCACAACCGATCCGTCAGAGCTCGCTGAACAATTGTCATCATAAATTCACGTGATGCTCTTAACGCCATGTTAACATGTAGGAAAATCGGACACGAATGCTCAATTATCCTGAAAAATCGCGAAATTTCTTATTGCAACTTGAGTACTCTCTCTTTATCTTCATTACACTACGTACATGACACCGGTCATAGCGCCGATCAACCACATTCGTAAGGGGCCTTCTCAATGAAAATCAAATCCTCCACGCTCGATGACGGCAATGTTGTGGTCCTGGAACCGAAAGGTTCGCTGGTCGGCGGTGATGAGACCGATGAACTGAAGAAAACCGTCGCATCGCTGCTCGATTCCGGCAACCGCAAGCTCATCGTGGACCTCGGCGATGTGGAGTATCTGAACTCCTCCGCCATCGGCGCACTCGTGTCCGCACACACCTCGTATCTCAACCGCCAGGGGAAGCTCATCCTGTGCAACGTCAATAAAAGCATCACCAACGTCTTCGTCGTGACGAAGCTCTCGACCATCTTCACGACCGCGGAGAAGCGTGAGGACGCTATCTACGCCATTGCAAAGTAAATAACGGTTACCTATAATTCTCAATCACTAAGGAGTAGTTCTATGAAACAGGGTTCACTCAACTTTGTCATCATCTTCGGTGCTGCCGTCATCGGTTACTTGATCTATGAATTCATGCTTCCGCAGTTCGTGAAGGACGGCGGTCCGCTGGTCGCCGGTCTGATCGCGATGTCGATCATGGTGCTGTCCTACGTTGTCGAGCGTCTTCTCTCCCTCAAGAAGGCCGGCGGACGCGGTCCGCTGCCGAAGTTCCTCAAGACCCTGGTGACCAACCTCAACTCCAATGATATCGCCGCCGCCATCGCTGCCTGCGACGCACAGCGCGGTTCGCTGGCCAACATCGTCCGCACCGGCCTGGAGCGCTATCAGGAGCTCAATACCAAGAAGGACATGAACAAGAAGGAGAAGATGGAAGAAGTGAAGCGCGTCATCGAGGAAGCAACCATGCTCGAGATGCCGATCCTGGAGCGTAACCTGATCTCCCTCTCTACCATCGCCTCCATCGCCACCATGTGGGGTCTGCTCGGAACGGTGCTTGGTATGATCCGCTCGTTCGCTGCACTGGCAAAAGCCGGCGCCACGGACGCTGCCGCTCTGTCGCTCGGTATCTCCGAAGCTCTGATCAACACCGCCGGCGGTATCGCCATCGCTATCGTCGCCATCGTCTCGTATAACTTCTTCACCACCAAGATCGACGGCATGACCTACATGATCGACGAAGCGAGCAAGGACATCCTGATGAACCTGCAGTCCAAACACGAATAATCTTAGAGCGGAGCCGCTATGTCAAAAACAAAACGAGTCGGGTTCAAGCTGGATATGACCCCGATGGTGGACGTGGGCTTCCTGTTGTTGACCTTCTTCATGCTGTCAACGACATTCAAGCCGCAGGACGTCGCCGAAGTCTCGATCCCGGTCTCGCACTCTGCCTTTAAACTGCCCGATGTCGACGTGATGACGGTGACAGTGGACAAAGAGGGGAGCGTCTATCTGGGCGTGGACAACCAGAACCTGCGCGGTGCGCTGTTCGGTCCGCAGTACGTCCTGAAAGCCGGCGTGGGAGTGACGCTGGCCGAACTGCCGGAACTGCTGCGCAATGCCCGTATCCGCAATCCCAAACTGCGCACGGTCATCAAAGCCGACCGTGATGCCGAGTATCGTGTGATCCAGAGCGTGATGGAGACCCTGCAGAAGGAGAACATCACCCGCTTCAACCTGGTCACGGATATGGAAAAATAATATCAGGAGTAACGACCTATGGCAGATGTAGATTTATCGCAATCGAAGGGAAAGCAGAAGCACGGCGGCAAGAAGAAGCGGAAACGCGTTTCCGTCCGTATCGATATGACGCCGATGGTGGACGTTGCCTTCCTGCTGTTGACCTTTTTCATGCTCACGACATCCATGAGCAAGCCGCAGACCATGGAGATCAACCTGCCGCCGTCCGAGACCAAAGCGGACGTGGCGGAATCCAACCTGCTCACGCTGCGCATCACGGACGATTTCCGCATCTTCTGGAACATCGGCACCGAGAAACCGGTCACGGTGGACGGGTCCGATAAGAAGGCACGGCTGATCAATCTGGGCAAGCTGCTGAAGGAACGCAACCGCGCCAACCCGAAACTGATCACCCTGATCAAGGTGGACGGCAAGGCGAAGTACATCGATATGGTGGATGTGATGGATGAACTGAACATCAATGACATCACCCGCTTCAGTCTGGCGCCGATGCTCGACGAGGATAAGAAGCAGATCGGTACGATGTAAGATTACCATTGTAAACGGAGAACGTATTATGGCTACGAAGAAAGCCGAACAACCATCAGCGTACGGATACCAGGAGCTGCGGGTGCTTTCGAGGAAGTATTCCGTGACAGCGCTGATCGTTGCCGGGAGTTTCCATTTCGTCGGAATGGGAGCGTATTACGGGGTGCAGGCGCTGCTCGAAGAGGAAGAACCTGTCTATTCCGTCCGCATCATGAAGTACAGCGACCTCGGCCCGCCGCCGTCCATCACCAACTCGCAGGCGGCCCCGGCCGTCTCGGTGGAAGCGCCGACCGCAAAGCCGACCGTCGGTACCCCGGTCCCCGTGCCGGATGCCGAGATCAATCCCGAACAGACCATCGCGACGCAAGAAGAGATGTCCGCCTCCGCACCCATCGGTGAAGGGGACGGCCTCGGCAGCGGACCGGTGGAGATCGAGTCGGATATCAAGATCGAAGAGGACGGCCCGCCGCCCGATTTCGTACCGGTCGAGAAACAGCCGCAGCCGTTGCCCGGCAACAATCCTGCTCCGGTCTATCCTGAGATCGCCCGCCGTGCCGGTGTGGAAGGCACCGTGTGGGTGAAGATCTGGGTCGACAAGGAAGGGAATCCGAAGAAAGCACAGGTGCTCAAGTCCGATGCAGAACTCTTCAATCAGCCGGCCATCGATGCCGCGATGAAATGGAAGTTCACACCGGCCATCATGAACAACGGTCCGGTGGCGGTATGGGTCTCCATCCCGTTCAAGTTCCGGCTGAGTGCAGGACGGTAACGGCGGCAATGGATCCTTCAAGAATATTTGCATACTTCGGGTATGCAATGTCGGTGGTCTTCTTCGGGATGGGGCTCTATGTCCTGATCCTCTTCCCGGAGGAGATCCACATGCCGGAAAAGTTCCGTGTGATGTTCGGGGTGGTCCTGCTCCTGTACGGTGTCTATCGGTTCATTTCCCTTCGCATCAAACAACGGCAGGCAGATGAAGAACGTCAGTTTGAATAATATGCTCCGTCGTTCCCTCGTCCTTCTCACCGCAGCGCTGCTCCTGTCCTGCTCCACCGAAAAACGCGAAACACTCACCAGCGGCAGTCTGACCATGGTCACCTCCGAGGACCTCTTCCCGGTGGTCGACCTGCAGGTCGGGGCGTTCCAGCGGATGTACGAGGAAGTGAGGATCGACAACCGCTCCGTCTCCGCGCGCGAGGCGTTCGTCCATCTGCTGAATGACAGCGTGAAACTCATCGTCACCGCCCGGTCCATGAATGCGGAGGAACGGTCCGTCGCGCTGAAGAACGATTTCGAGATCGATT
>JABWAK010000144.1 GCA_013361065.1 Bacteroidota bacterium | reverse complement strand
ACCGCCGCAGTTGTCGCACTGGTCCATGGCCTCCGGCTGCGGAAGGTGTTCCACCAGCAGGATGTTGCAGTCACTGCAGAACAGTGCTGCATCGGTGTACTCGGTTCGGCAGGAAGGACAGAATTTCATAAAAAAGAATAGGATTGAATCATTGAATCATTGACTCAATGATTCAATTCCACTGGTTGTTTCTTGCCTCAAACATTGAAGAGGAAGTGACAGATGTCGCCGTCCTCCATCACATATTCCTTCCCTTCCACATGCATCAGTCCGGCGCTCTTCACCGCCGCCTCACTCTTCAGCCGGAACAGGTCGGGACACTTCATGATCTCCGCCCGGATGAATCCTTTCTCGAAATCGGTGTGGATCACGCCGGCTGCTTCGGGAGCCATCGCGCCCTTCCGCACGGTCCAGGCATGCACTTCCTTCGGTCCTGCCGTGAAGAACGTGATCAGTCCCAGCAGATCCATCCCTTCCCTCACCACCTGCTGCAGACCGGACTCCTTCAGTCCCAGCCCCTCCAGGAACCCTGCCCTGTCCTCCTTCGGAAGTTCGGCGACCTCCGCTTCCACCGCCGCACTCACCACTACGGTCTTGGCGCCTTCCTTCGCGGCGATCTCGCGCACTTCCTCCACATACCGGTTGCCGGTGGAGATCTCCTTCTCATGAACATTACAGACGTACATCACCGGCTTATTGGTCAGCAGATGCATATCGCGCAGCAGGATCTTCTCCTCGTCATTGGTCACGTCCACGTACCGTGCCAAACGGCCGGTGGCAAGATGGTCCTTCACCTTCTGGAAGAAGTCCGCTTCCGGTTTCGCTTTCTTGTCGCTCTTCGCTCTCCGTTCGGCATCCTGCAGTTTCTTCTCGATGGTCTCCATATCCTTCAGGATGAGTTCGGTCTCGATCACCTCGATATCGCGCTTCGGATTGACGCTGCCGTCCACATGGATCACATTCGGGTCATCGAAGCAGCGCACCACATGGGCAATGGCATCCACGTCCCGGATGTGGTTCAGGAACTGATTGCCGAGTCCTTCCCCTTTGCTCGCTCCTTTGACAAGTCCGGCGATATCAACGAACTCGATGGACGACGGCACGATCTTCTGGGAATTGTACAATGACACCAGCTGATCGATGCGTTCATCCGCCACCAGGACGACGCCGACATTCGGTTCGATGGTACAGAAAGGGTAATTGGCCGCCTCGGCACCGGCTGCGGTGATGGCGTTGAAAAGAGTGGATTTACCGACGTTGGGGAGTCCTACGATACCGCAATTGAAGCCCATGGATTCAGAGTTCCTGTTGAGTGTGGATGATCATGTATTGAACAGGAAGATACGAAGAATTTGCGGCGTATAAAAGGTCAACTCCCTGCAGCCGATAGGATCTGTACCGGTTCACGCTGGTGGGCACCGATGCGGCGGTCTTCGATCCAATAGCGTTTTTGTCCATCGTTTTCAGGCGATCCAACGTCGTCCAACTGTTCAGGTCCGATCACCTCACCGGTTAGATGAAACAATGGAATGAGAAGCCGGACATCATCCGATCTGGACATTCGATTGAAACTGGAGAATCGCCAGTCCTCCGGTCTCCCCACCATCCCCGCCCGGACAGGATTCAGATGGATATATCGGCATACCGTGCTGAGATATGAAACATCGTCGATCCAGATCGCCTTGGTATGCTGCTGGAACAGACTCCCATGCCGGTCAAATCGTTTGTTGATCGCTTTTGTGTAGGACGAGAGCAGCACCCCGATATTATCCCGGAGACGATCCATATCTTCCGTCACGACACGGATACAGAAATGGAAATGGGTCGGCATCAGACAGTAGGCGATCGTCTCGACATAGGGAGAGATGAGTTTTGAATATTTCTCCAGGAAAAACTCATGGTTCCCCGGTTCTTTGAAAACAATTTCTTTGTTATTGGAACGATTGTAAAGGTGATAGAACTTGCCAGTTTCGAGGATCATAGACGGCCGGTTTATAGTATTCAGTGGAGCCCATCTTCAGTACTTAATGAAGGTGGGCTCCATCTTCAGAGGCAATATAACGCGCAGCCTGATGTTTATCGACAAGAATCCATTGACAGGATCGGTTGATTGTTCCGGCGATGCCCGCGAATACTTATTGCATAATTATCCATTTATGCGTATAATTATGCACCTATGAAGAAACGAATCGCCATCATCGGCGCGTCGGGCTATTCTGGCGCCGAACTCCTGAAGATCCTCCTCCGTCATCCGCAGGTCACTGTTTCGGCCGTGTTCGCCAATGCGTCCGCGGGGAAACGGGTGGATGAACTGTATCCTTCTTTCCGCGCTCAATCGGATCTTGTCTATGAGACATACTCCCCTGAGCGGACAGCGGATGCGGACCTCGTGTTCATCGCCCTCCCGTCCGGCGAAGCGATGAAATATGTTCCTCAGCTTTTAGATGCAGGCCGTCGGGTCATCGATCTCGGCGGCGACTTCCGTCTGCAGGACGCATCACTCTATACTAAGTATTATAAGCACGACCATTTGGCCGCTGACTATTTGCCACAGGCGGTCTATGGACTGCCGGAATGGAATGCCGCCGCCATTGCATCGGCCCAGCTCATTGCGAATCCCGGCTGCTATGTGACGAGCGCGTTGCTGCCGTTGCTGCCGCTGCTGAAAGAAGGACTCATCCAGCCGAATGGGATCACCATCAGTTCCTTGTCCGGCGTGTCAGGAGCAGGACGTTCGTCTTCGGTGGACCTCTCATTCACCGAAGTGAATGAGAGTGTGAAAGCATACAAGGTCGGCGTGCATCAGCATACCCCGGAGATCGAGACCGTGCTGCACACATTCGGAGGCGTTCCCTCCACTGTCACGTTCGTACCGCATCTCATCCCGATCACGCGGGGTATCTATTCCACCATCGTTGTGCAGCCGGCAACGGCTGTTACTTCGGAGAGGATTGCCGATGTTTATGCTGCTCATTATGCTTCGGCACCGTTCGTACGCACCATCGGCGCTGCGGTCCCGGAGATCAAGCATGTCCAGCAGACCAACTATTGCGATATCGGCTGGAAGGTCTACGAACGCAACGGACAGATCATCCTGCACTCCGTGATCGATAATCTCGTGAAAGGTGCGGCGGGACAAGCGGTACAGAACATGAACCTGATGTTCGGGTTCGATGAGACCACCGCACTGTGATGTTACCGCAGTTGAGTACATTCATCAATAATTCTGAATCATGACCATGACGAAACAACAGAAATTCAAACAGATCGATGGCGGCGTCTGCGCACCGAGCGGATTCTTCGCTTCGGGCGTCCGTGCCGGCATCAAGAAATCGAAGAAGGATATCACGGTGATCTATTCCGAGGTCCCGGCCGTTTCCGCGGGAGTCTTCACGCAGAGTGTCACCGTTGCCGCCAGCATTACGCTGGACCGGCAGCAGCTGAAGCGATCCAAGACCGCCCAGGCTATTCTGGTGAACAGCGGCAACGCCAATGCCTGCACCGGAGCCCGCGGTATGATGAATGCCAAGCAATCCGTTGCGACCGTCGCTTCCGCACTCGGTATCAAGGAATCCCAGGTGCTCGTCGCTTCGACCGGCGTCATCGGACAGTTCCTGCCGATGGATAAGCTGACGCTCGGCATCTATGATGCGGTGAAGCATCTCCGCCGGGACGGCAGTGCTGATGCCGCAGAAGGGATCTGCACCACCGATACCTTCCCGAAGGAATATGCGGTCGAGATCGATCTAGGCGGGGTGCCTGTCCGGATCGGCGGCATCGCAAAGGGTTCCGGCATGATCATGCCGAACATGGCGACCATGCTCGCCTTCATCACCACCGATGCGAAGATCGCCTCTCCGCTCCTCCGTTCGCTGTTCTCTGAAGCGAACGACCTCTCGTTCAACCGCATTACGGTGGACGGTGACACCAGCACGAACGACCTTTCCATCATCCTGGCGAACGGCCAGGCCGGCAATGCAGAGATCAAGGAAGGAACGGCAGCATACAGGAAATTCTCGGAGGCCCTGCAGCATGTGCTTACAGTGCTCTCCAAGATGATCGTGCGGGACGGGGAAGGCGCCACGAAATTCGTCGAGGTGACCGTCAACGGAGCAAAGACGAAGCAAGATGCAGAACTCGCAGGCAGGACCATATGCAATTCGCCCCTGGTCAAGACCGCCATCCACGGTGAGGATGCGAACTGGGGACGTATCCTTGCCGCGGCAGGACGTTCCGGCATCTCCTTCAATCCGGACAAGACGGAGATCTATTTCGACGACCTCCGCATCCTCGGCAAGAATTATGACATCAGCTTCTCGGAGGAGAAAGCGAAGAAGATCCTCCAGCAGAAGGATGTCACCATCACAGTCGAGCTGAACAGCGGGAAGCATTCCGCAACGTTTTGGACCTGCGACCTCTCGGCGGAGTATGTGAGAATTAATGGATCGTATCGGTCCTAACGGCCAATAGATTTCATAATTACACGATTGCAATATTGCATAATTTCAGAGCAAAAAGGATGAAATTATGCCGATACAGCGCTTCGAAGAGATGAAGGTGTGGCAAGATTCTCGGAAACTTTCACAACAGATTTATAGCATTACGAAGAGCAAAGATTTTATAAGAGACTTTGGATTACGGGATCAAATCCAAAGAGCATCGGTATCAGTGATGTCGAATATCGCCGAAGGTTATGAAAGGGACAGTAATCGAGAGTTGATACGGTTTTTGATCTACTCTAAAGGTTCCGTCGGCGAGATACGAAGCTTGTTGTATGTCGCTTTCGATCAAGAGTATATCACTAAAGATCAATTCAATGAACTGAAAGATGCGGCAACATTGATCTCAATTCAAGTTGCGAATTTTATTAAATACTTACAGAAGAGAGTTTCTGCACAGAAATGATATCTTGTAATCATGCAATGTATTAATCCTGTAATTACTGAATGTTAAATTATGTCTTTATCTAAAGAAGAAATCCTCATCGAGGCCCTTCCCTACATCCAGAAGTATGAGGGGAAGACATTCGTCGTGAAATACGGCGGTGCCGCACAGACCGAAGCAGAACTGAAGCAGCGCTTCGCAAAGGATGTGACGATCCTGAAGAAGATCGGCATCAACATGGTGATCGTCCATGGCGGCGGCAAGGAGATCACCGATACCGCCTACAAACTCGGCATCGAGACGCGGTTCGTGAACGGCCACCGCTTCACCGACCGCAAGATGGTCGATGTCGTGCAGATGGTCCTTGCCGGGAAGATCAATAAGGAGATCGTCAATCTCATCAATCAGAATGACGGCGAGGCGGTGGGATTGAGCGGCGTGGACAATACCCTGCTGACCGCGGAGAAGTACCTGGAGGATGGGCAGGATATCGGGCTGGTCGGGAAGATCGTCTCGGTGAACATCCCGTTCCTGCAGATGTTCCTCACCAATAAACTGATGCCGGTCATTGCACCGTTCGGTGTCGGTACGGACGGAACCATCTACAATGTGAATGCGGACCTCGCTGCTGCAGCGGTCGCATCCGCTCTGAAAGCGGAGAAACTCGTCTATCTGAGCGATGTGGAAGGCGTCATCGCGAACAAACAGCTCGTCTCCACACTCACCGAACAGAACGCCCGTGAATTGTTCGGAGAAGGGATCATCAACGGCGGTATGATCCCGAAAGTGAAGTCTGCCTTCTCCACACTTCATTCCGGCGTAAAGAAAGTGCATATGATCGACGGCCGGAAGAAGCATTCGCTCCTGCTGGAGATCTTTACGGACGAAGGGATCGGCACCGAACTCGTTCTGTAACAGTGTTGGGAACTTGTCTATCTGTAATCTGATAATCTGCAATCTGATAATTTGATAATTCTTGTATGAATAAAGACTTCCTCTCCATCGCAGAACTGACAAAGGATGAGGTCCTCGGCCTCCTCTCGCTGGCGGACACGTTGAAAGTGCAAAAGGAGACACGGCCTCTCGCCGGGAAGACCGTTGCCATGATCTTCCAGAAACCTTCGCTCCGTACCCGAGTGTCGTTCGAGGTCGGCGTCGTGCAGCTCGGCGGTCATGCCATCTTCCTGACGGATGAAGGTGTCGGTCTCGGTGTCCGCGAATCCGCTGCCGATGTCGCGAATGTCCTTTCCCGTTTCAACGATGCCATCGTCGCCCGCGTCTTCGATCATCAGCTATTGCTGGACCTTGCGAAGCATGCAACAGTGCCGGTGATCAATGCCCTCTCCGATCTCTCGCATCCCTGTCAGATCCTGGCGGACCTCTATACACTCCGGCAGCACGGGAAACTCCGTGACCATGTGAAAGTGGCCTATGTCGGTGACGGCAACAACATCGTCAACTCCTGGCTTGAACTCGCGTCCATCCTCCCCATCCACCTAACACTCGCTGTGCCGTTCGGCTATGAACCGGACCGGGAGATCTTCCAGAGAGCGCAGGACGCCAAAGTGAGCCGGATCGAGATCATCCGCGATCCGAAGAATGCGGTGAACAAGGCGGATGTGGTATACACCGATACCTGGACGAGTATGGGACAGGAGAAGGAGAAGACGAAACGGATCTTCGATTTCTGGGAGTACCAGGTGAATGCGGCGCTACTGCGGCACGCCAAGAAGGATGTCATCGTTATGCACTGCCTGCCGGCCCATCGCGGCGAGGAGATCACGAACGAAGCGTTGGACGGTCCTCAGTCCGTCGTGAACGACCAGGCGGAGAACCGTCTCCATATCCAGAAAGCCATCATGGCAACATTGATCGGAAAGAGGACATGAATAAGACCCAGCGGCAATTCATCATCAAAGAGATCATCCAGGACCACAGCGTTTCGAACCAGGAGGAGCTGGTCTCGGTCCTGAAGAAGCGCGGCATCATCGTCACCCAGGCGACCCTCTCCAGGGATTTCGCCGAGCTCGGCATCGTCCGCATCCATGTGAAAGGGAAGATCCGCTATGCCATTGCCAATCAGCTGGAGGAGACCTCCATCACCCCGCTGGTGACGCACGAAGTGGTCGGCATCGAAGCGAATGAATCGATGATCGTTGTGCGGACGCTTCCCGGACGTGCCGGCGGTGTCGCCTCCTACATCGATTCCGGTAGGAATAAGCTGGTCCTCGGTACGCTCGCCGGTGACGATACAGTGCTCGTCACCCCGGTTTCGGTGAAGAAGATCCCGGCGCTGGTGAAGCACCTCAAAGAACTGCTCTTCGACCATTGACAGTTACGGACAGAACACAGATCAATCACACTCAAACCAGAAAGAACACTACGATGAAAAAAGAGAAAATTGCGGTCGCCTACTCCGGCGGTCTCGACACCTCGGTGATCGTGAAATGGCTGCAGGAGAAGTATAATGCAGATGTCATCACTGTCACCGGTAATCTCGGCCAGAAGAAGGAACTGATCGGCGTTCCGGAGAAGGCCTATAAGTCCGGCGCGAAGAAGGTCTTCATGCAGAATCTGGAGAAGGAATTCGTCTACGACTATATCTTCCCCGCGCTGAAAGCAGGGGCGCTGTATGAGCATACCTATCCCATGGCAACTTCTCTCGGCCGTCCGCTACTGGCGAAGGCGCTGGTGGAGGTCGCGAAACGGGAACGCTGTACGGCCGTTGCCCACGGCTGCACCGGGAAAGGGAACGATCAGGTGCGGTTCGAGGTCGCAGTGATGGCCCTTGCGCCCGAACTGAAAGTGATCGCACCGCTCCGCACGTGGGAATTCAAATCACGCGAAGAGGAGATCGCTTATTGCGAGAAGCACGGCATTCCGGTCGCCGCCACGAAAGCGAGTCCATATTCCATCGACGAGAATATCTGGGGGACCAGCATCGAATGCGGTATCCTGGAGGACCCGATGGAGGTCGCACCGCAGGATGCATACACCCGCACCACCTCACCGGAGAATGCTCCGGACAAGGCGACCTATGTGACCATCGAGTTCAAGGAAGGTGTCCCGGTCGGATTGAACGGAAAGAAGATGGACGGGGTATCGCTCATCCATAAACTGAACGAGATCGCCGGTGCCAATGGTGTAGGACGACTGGACCTGGTGGAGAACCGCCTTGTCGGCATCAAATCCCGCGAGATCTACGAAGCACCGGCCGCGACCACGCTCCACTTCGCTCACCGCGAACTGGAACGTCTCACGCTGGACAAGGAAGTGATGCACTTCAAAGCGAAGGTCTCCAACGATTATGCCAGCATCATCTACAACGGTCTCTGGTTCTCGCCGCTCAAAAAGGCGCTGGACGGATTCATCAACGAGACCCAGAAGAATGTCACCGGTATCGTGAAGGTGAAGATGTACAAGGGCAATCTGGAGATCGCCGGCCGTACGTCTCCGTACTCGTTGTATGACATGAAGCTTGCCACCTACACCAAGGAGGACACGTTCGATCATACAGCAGCGGAAGGGTTCATTAAAATCTATGGCCTCCCGTCCAAGATCTACAACAAAGTGAACAAGGAGAAGTTCGCGAAGGTCAAAAAAGTCCTGAAGCGAAAGAAATAAGACAAACCGTGTCAGGGTTTAAAACCTTGACACGGTTTTTTGCTCCTTCACAATGCGGCACTGTATCAGAACAACACCATAAAAAAAGCCCGAATCTCACAATTCGGGCTTTTTTGTGCACTTCCTGAAAAAGTGTGTCAGGGTTATATAACCTTGACACACTTTTTACTTCTTGATGAACGTCCCATCCCTCAATTCCTTGAACGCCTGCTGCAATTCCTGCTGAGTATTCATCACGATTGGTCCTCCCCAGGCAACCGGTTCCTTCAACGGTTTGCCGGAGACCAATAAGAACCGAATACCGCTCTCACCCGCCTGGACCGTTACTTCATCCCCATTGCCGAACAGGATGAGAGACCGGTTCCCGGACCATTCGAGATACTCCTCCCCGTTCGGCAGAACACTCTCCCGCAACACATCCTGCGGTGCAGAGGCATCCCGGAACGATCCGCTCCCCTCAAAGATATAGGCGAACGCCTGACGGTAGGTCTCGACCTTCAGCGTCTTCCGTTTGCCGGGCGGGACGAACACATCTAGGTATCGCGGATCAGCGGCGATACCATCGACAGGTCCTTTCTTCCCCCAGAACTCCCCACAGATGATACGCACCTGCGTGCCGTCATCATCCGTTACAGTCGGGATCTCCTTCGACACCACATCCTGATATCGCGGCGTGGTCATCTTCAGCGATGAGGGTAGGTTCGCCCAGAGCTGGAAGCCATGCATGCGGCCTTGCATATCACCCTGCGGCATCTCCTGATGCAGGATCCCGCGGCCTGCGGTCATCCACTGCACATCACCTGCCCCGAGCGTGCCATTGTTGCCGAGACTGTCACTGTGGCTCACGTTCCC
>JABWAK010000143.1 GCA_013361065.1 Bacteroidota bacterium | reverse complement strand
ACTGGAGCCGGTCCGCCGGATACCGCGCCGCACCCAACCGCCGCCGGCATTATACGCGACGAAGACGAGATGCCAGTCATTGAATTCAGCGTAGAGGTCCTTCATATGCCGCGCAGCCGCGCGGGTCGCCTTCTCGAAATCACGGCGTTCATCATACCAATAGGTGGAGCGGAGACCGTACTGCGCACCGGTCGCTTTCATGAACTGCCACAGACCGACCGCTTTCGCCCACGACCGGGCGGTCGGGTTCAGGCCGCTCTCCGGCAGTGACAGCAGCATCAATTCCGGCGGCAGTCCTTCCTCAGCGAAGATCCGGGACATGATCGGGAAGTACTTTCCGGAACGATAGATCCAATTCTCCATGTGGACCCGCCCTTTTCCCATGAAGAATGCCAGGGTCCGCTTGGTGTATTCATTAATGTGCAGCGGCACATCCGTTTTCGGGATGAGCGAAGGAGGGATCTGGATATTGGTGATATCAATCTTCTCGATATCGAGGTTCAGTTTCTCACGGAGGGCGAATATAGAACTGTTGGCACCGAGACTGTCGATGGTGGCGATGTACTTCTCATAATCTTCGATCACGCTGCGCGTCAGTTCGTTGAAATCCGCATTCTCATCGATATTCGGGAAATAGCTTGCTTCATTAAGATGTTTGATGGCCTCTTCGAACTCATCGGAGGACATCAGCGAATCGCCTTCTGCCTGCGCCTGCAATGCCACCAAATAGTGTTCCCGGGCACGTTCCAGCAGCTCAACGATCTGCTTCTCCATATCCTCTTCACTGGAATCCGCCGCCAATGTATCCGGCTCGGTAACGGATTGGTTCGGGCGTCCGTTCACCGGGTCCTGAAGACCGAATGGCAACGGAGCCGATGCCAGAATGAACGGGATTTGATGGGTGGATTGACTGCCGGAAAGCGTTGAGGAGAGATTGGTTCTTTGTGAGGAAGTATTGGAGCACCCTGTCACGACCAAACACACTGCTGCGAAGAAAAGAATACTTTTCACCATAGGACCCTTGTTGTGATGAGCTACTTGATACCTAAATATAATATATAGGCAAAGAAAATCAAGCACTTACGGAAAAGATTTCAAGAGATGATAGAGGTGCAGCTCTGCAGACTGGACGGAGGGACGAAGTTCTGCGGAAAATCGTGGACGGGAGTGCATTATAATAGAGGGAACGGTCGTCCCCCCTATTATTATAAGCCTAACAATTCCTCGGAGAATTTGAAGCTCAGGCGGATGAAGGGACCACGGGACCAGAGGGCATATTCGACCAGGTCCTGTTCCTTATAACCTTTGAAATTATATCCGGCAGTCAGACGGACATTGCGATAGACGACATAGCCGGCATCGATGCTGTACCCGTTCAGACGGTCGCCCGCTTCCAACTGATGCAGCAAACGGTACTCGGCCCCTGCATTGAGATCGTCGGTAATGTCATACTCCCCGCGCAGCAGATAGAAATTGGTGTTGGTCGTCGCACCGAAGTTGACCGAGTTCTCTGTTGATGCCTTGTACGCATACTTGAGACCGAACTCCAGACGCTGCACCGGTTCTATGAAAGCATGGATCGACACGATCGATGTATTATAGTCGATGAATGGTGCGATGTAGTGGTTCTTGTCCACCTTCACTTCGTACTTCCCGATCACGTTCAGCCAGTTCTCATCCACTGGACGGTACGCGAGCCCGGCGATAAGATGTTCGATGTCGCGGTAACTGGCGCTCTTCTTGGCACTCTCATTCGCTCCGCGGTATTTCACGATGAAACTGAAATCCCGTTCGAACCGGTAATCACCCGCAAACGTGAAGTTGGTCTTGTCGGAGATGCTGTTCTCGCCGAACTCCACTTTCGTTGCCACTTTGAGCGGCAGTTTCGGCAGATATTCCAGAGCGGCTGAATAGGCCGAATGGTCCTGCGTGGCTGCCTCGCCTACCCGCTGTCCCAGCGCCTTGGTCTTCTCATAGCCGAGATACCCGGTCACATCCTCCGTCACTTTGATCTTGTTCTTCAGACCGATACTCACCTGATTGCGGTAGGCGCCGATCGCATTGCCGATCTCATATTTACCGTATGCCTGGGTGTTCTCCATGACATTGGTGGAGAATCCGACCGTGGACATCATGCCGCCGTTCTCATAGAACTTCTCCTGCACATTGAGCGTCACGTCGTTCGTCACCCGGTATTCTCCGATCAGGGAGGTGGCATTCGGCCTGGTCAATTCCGGTGATGACCCCAGGTTCCGTTCGTGCATACCGGAGAGTTTGAGCTTCTCAGTATAGGTATAATCCAGTTTTGCCGTGCCGAGGGTGGAGTGTGTCTCCAGGAACGGCTGCAGCGTATCGGGATTCGTTCCGTCATAGCGGACATCCTCCACCTTCAAGGTGCCGTTGAAGCCTGCGGCGATCCTCTGCTCCACTCCGGCAGAGATGGAACGGACCTCGTTGGTACCGCCCTGTCCGTTCACCTGGTGTGTCTGATAGAAATCCGAGAGCAGTTTGGTGCTGGAGGTGAGGACATAATCCCCGCCCACTCCGTATTTGATGGTTCCCAGCTCACGTCGGCCGCCGATCTGCGTCTCGTTGGTGAAGCCTGCCTCCACACGGCGATAGTAACTGTTCAGGCGCATGCCGGCGACCGGATTACTGGCTGCATTCAGTTTATAGGCAAGCCCGGATCCGTCGATGGTGGATGACCGTGCGAACTCGCCGCCGAGGGAGAGCGGAGCACCGAAGGAGTACTTCATATCCGTCCCGAGCATGGTGAAGTTGGTCGGCGACTGTTCCTCGGTCACGGCGGTGACACCCACCGTGAATTGGTCGCTGTAATGATGCTCTGCACGGCCTCCTGCGATGTACGACATGGCGCCGCCGGTCTTTGCTTCGAATGACACCATGATATAGACAGGGTTCCCCGCATGGTCCACCGCCTCTACCGGCTGTTTGAAGAAGATGGTCCCCTGCGTGTAATCGATGTCATAATCACTGAACCGGTTCTTGTGTTCCACACGGATAAGCACTTCGGAATGGAACCGGTCCCGCGTCTCGATGCGCACTTTCTCCGTCCCCGGGGTGATATCGGTGAACCCAAGATCGTAGAACCCGGAAAGTCCCTGACCGCGCAGCTCGATCTGCGTGGCACGCCGGTCGGTGAGTGAGCCGAATCCGGTCACTTTCCACTGCTTGTCCTGATGACCTGCCTTGATACCGTTCAGTGTGCGGTTATAGGAGATGAATTCCTGACCGGTCAGATCGGTATTGTAATCGCCGAACAAGCCGTAGGTCTGGTCCCGTTCCAACTTAATATAGAGGTTCCTGTTCGTCTGGATGTCATAGAACAGCATGCTGTTATCGCCATAGATCGAATAGAGATAATCCGGATCCAGTTCGCGGAAATACCTTCCCCGGTTCTTCCGGTCCGTATCGAGCGAAGCCGTCAGCAGGTAGCGTTCATAGATCGATCCGCGCGCGAACATGGCAAGCCGCCCGTCCGTGGTCAGTCCATCCGGGAAGGAACGGTCATCGAAGAGCTGCGACCGGTCCCCTTTCGCTGAGTACAGTCCGGCCGAACCGTTGGCAAGTCCGACCAATGTGAACGGCTCGGTCGGCGTATTGAGATAGATCTCCTTCTGTTCCACGATCTGTGCCACCTGCACCAGGACATGCGACACACCGGACCCGGTGCCGGCCCGGTACTCGAACTCGGCCAGACCGTTCACCACCGGGATCTGGATACCACGGCGGGAGGAATCGGCATCGACCGTGACGATACTGCCGCTGTCCGCACCGACCGTTACATAGAGGTCCCCGGGGATGACGTAATTCCACTGGTCATAGACACGGGCGAAGCCTTTCACGGTCGACTGACCGTCGGCTTCGACGGCGGCCTTCTCCAATCCCATCTCGATCCTCGTCGGACCGCCGAGGATGTGCATGGTCCGCTTCTCCCAGAATGCCGGTGTACCGTCCGGATTGACGATCCGCACTTCGAATTCCACGGGACCCTGCGGTACCTCCACGTTGATGAAGTCGACAAGACCATCCGTCCGGACCGTCTTCCGCTGCGCGAACGTCCCGTTCACATACAGTTCAGCGTCGAACCCGGAGGCGCTCTGTGCCGTGACGACCTGGCGCGTGAGTGCGCTCACCGTACTGTCCTGTGCCGGTGTGATGATCTGCAGCTGTGCGGATGCCGAGGCACCGAACAGGAGCAGCAGAGTGAGGATATGGAGGGTGCGTGTCATCATTATCGTTGATTCCGCTGTACACTGCGGCGTGTTCTGATCTCGACCGATACCGGCGCCGTACGTTCCGTCACGACCGAACCGTCGGATTGTACCTTCCGGACGGTGACGTCGTTCCGGACCGTCGTCGCACCGCGGCCGTCCTCAGTAACCTCCGCAATATAATACAACTGGACCGTAGTATCGCTATGCGATGCGAACACCGTCAGGACGTTATTGTTCACCGTGACACTGTCCACACCGCGGACCGCTGTCACCGTACCGGACATCAGCACGAGACCGGCCGGGAGCGTGTCCACGATGACCGTGGAGACGGTGTTGTGCTTCTCGATGCGGCGGAGGTCCAGTTTCATGATATGCCGCTCCGCTGCCCTGCTGCTCAGCATGGAATCGAGCACTGCCGGTGCATTCTTCGGCAGGAGCATCTCGACGGCCAACCGCGACGAATCGACGCCGCCTTCGGGCAGCACACGGTCCGCGAACTCGCTGCGCAGGATACGGATCTCGATGCGGCGGTTCACCTGACGGCCGTCCTTCGTGGCATTGCTTGCCAGCGGACGGAACTCACCGTAGCCGATGGTCGTCAGCCGTTCCGGCGCGATGCCGAAGTTGGCGACCAGTTTCTGTTTGATGGTGTTCGAACGGGCCTGCGACAGTTCGATGTTGGACGGGAACTCCTTCGTCTTGATCGGCGAGGAATCCGTATGGCCTTCGATCACTGCTGTGGCGGACGGATCCTCCTGCAGGTACTTCGCGGTCGTCTCGAGCGAGCTGAGCGCTGCGCTGCGCAGGGTCGCCTTGCCGACATCGAACAGCACACCGGACATCATGAAGTTCACGGCACGGCCCTTCACGGCGACCGCTGCTTCGTTCACCGTGGTCAGGGAATCGATGCACTTCAGGGCGCTGTCTCCGATGAAGTAGCAGATGGACGACGTGGTCGAACGGAGCGTTTCCACCGTATAGCCCGCAGGACGTTTCACCATCACGGAATACCGCAGCGTCCGCTTGAAGTTCGGACCGAGGTTCCGCAGCGTCCAGTGCAGCTCGCTGCCGTTCACCACCGGCGTCACCGCGCTGTCGGCGAAGGTAGCGCTACCCTGCACGTAGGTGAAGGACGGATCCAGGATGTCGCGGAAGTCGACCATCGTGACGTTCTCCGTGCCCGTGTACTCGATCGGGATCTCGAACGAGACCGGCATCTCCGTCACCGGGACATCCTCGGTGCTCGGCGTGAAGTAGAATTCCACACGGCGGTTGAGCGAACGGCCGTCGATCGTCTTGTTGGTCGCGACCGGACGGGTCTCACCATGGCCTTCGATACGGATGCGGTCCACATTGATCCCCTCACGTTCCACCAGGTAGTATTTCACTGCCATAGCGCGGGACATGGAGAGGATACGGTTGTTCGGGAATTCCGCTGTTGCGATCTTCATGGAATCGGTATGGCCGGCGATGATCAGCGGCTGGTCCGGATACTCACGGAGGATGTCCGCCAGCTGACGGAGCGTGACATAGGCTTCCGGTTTCAACACTGCTTTCCCGACCTCGAAATTGAGACCGGTCAGCTTCATCGATGCCAGACGTTTGTCCTCGATGAAGACGATGTTCCGCGGCGATGCGATGCGGCGGATGGAGAAGTCGCCGATCTTCGCCGAGGAACGACTCAGCACAAGCGAATCCGGACGAACGCTGTTGCGCACCAGATAGAAGTCGACCCGCGCGATACCGGATTCGGTGAGATTCACGAAACGTGAAGTGGAATCACGCGCGAAGTCGTTGTAGCCCATCTCCAGCGAGGAATTCTTCGGCAGTGTGTGGGTCCGGACACGGATAACATGTTCGCCCGGCAGTACATCCGGCACCGAGTACTTGCCGTCATCACCGGTGATGATCCTGGTGCCATCCTCCATCATCAATTCGACCCCCTTCACACCCTTCTCCGTGGAATCCTGATACCGGTTGCGGTTATCATCGTAGAACACCTTACCGATGATCAGACCATGCGTACTGAACACACCGCGGCGGACCTCCACCCGTTCTGCCACGACTCCGGATGACATCGGATCGCCGAAGGACGACACACCGAACGCCTGTGCGGTATTGACGCCGTCCCCTTCCACGGCACCGGCGCCGACCGTCAGACGGTAGACGAAGCGGACCGACGCGCCCGGTGCGAGCGAATCCTTAAGCAGCCAGAGCAGCTCACGGCGGCCGGTCGGATCGCTGATCCGCATGGAGTCGATGAAGGATGAACCGTTCATGTACCGGAAGCCGAACGGGATCCGGTCCACCACCTGGATATCATGCGCTACACTGTTGCTGCTCATGTTGGTCACCGTCACCACATAGGTGGCGATGTCGCCGATCTCCACCACTTTGCGCAGCGCCTGTTTGGTGATGCTCAGGTACGCGACGAACGAACGAACCGTTGCGCTGCTGGCCGAATCCTGATCCGACGTGACGACGCCGCCGTTCCATTCCATTCCGGCAATGTTGGTATGGATGTGCATGCCCGGGGCGAGATCGGTGCGGATCCTGGTGACCACCGTGATCTCCGCCGAATCACCCACGAAGAGCGTATCGCGGAACCAGGAGAGACGATGAGCAAGGGAATCGTATGTCGCGGCGCCGGTGATGACCGCAGCCGGAGCGGCACGGAAGTAGCGGACGGCCGAACCGACGAACTGCACCTGCATCGGGAGAGCATCGGTGATGCGGACGCTGTCGCCGAACGAACCGGCCGTGTTCTTCACTTTGATGGTGTAGATGACCGTATCACCGGGCAATGCTTCTTTCACGTTCGCCACTTTCCACAGTTTCATCGACGGCGGCAGGAAGAGCAGCGTCGGGACCGAATCCCGCATCAGGGTCGTCTGGTTCGACGTGATGCTCGCGCGGTTCACGGTGGCGGTGCTGTTCGTGAGCGTATCCGTGAAGCGGACCTTCACATCGAACTCGCGTTTGGCCAGCGAATCCAGCTTGCCGATATTCCACACGATACGATGCGATGCCGGCTGATAGACGCCGCCGCCGGTCGCGCTGATGAACTTCATCGTCCAGTGCAGCGAATCCGTTACGACCGTGTTCGTAGTAGAGAGGTTACCGGTGTTCTCGACGCTGACACGGTAGACGGAGGTGTCCCCCATCGTCACACGGCTCGGACCGGTCTTCGAGAACACGATGTTCGGGTTCAGCACCACGGCAAGGTTCGCATTGATCACATACTGACCGCTGCCGCTGTTCACCAGGTCGACCGACGTCTTGATGGTCGGATGGTCCAGCGTGAGACGGAACTGACCGGCAGGGATACGGTCGAACTTGTAGGTACCGGCGGAATCGGTCACGGTGGAATCGATGGTGCTCATGGACGCGCCGCGGTTCTTCCCGCGGGCGGCCTTCGCATCCGGCATCAGCTGCTGCAGGATGATGACCAGGTTCGCAGCCGGGATCGGCTCGCGGGAGACGAGATAATACACGGCACCGGAGACCGAATTGCTGGTCGGTGTCGGCGGGTCGCCGCCGCCGGTCACGGTGACGGTCACGCTGGTGCGGACCGTGATCTCTTTATCGAATTCGTTGACGGTGGTGATGAACACGGAGAAGCTGTCGGTCTTCGTCACCGGGAAGAGGTAATAGCCGTCGTTCTTCGTGACGGTCTGACCGACGAGCGAATCGGTCGTCTTCGAATACGCACGAACGATCGCGCCGGCCACCGGCAGGTTCGTACGGTGGTCGATGACCGTTCCTTCGATCGCGCCCGGATAGAACACGATATCAACGGTATCCTTCGCTTTACAGCCCTGACCATCATCCGCCGACGCGATCGCCATGGCGTTCACCAGATTGCTGCCGGCAACGGTCGCCTTCAGCGAGTCGGTCACGCGGCCATCCTTCGAATAGAGCACGCGCATCGACTGACCGTTCGTGAACTCACCGACGGTGGTGGTCAGCACGACCGGCGTGCCGTCCGGTTTCGGATAGCCGAGGGTGTTCGTCAGTTTCACCTCGATGAATGCCTTGGAACGGCCGTTGCCGACGATCTTTTCCGGTGTGGCGGTCACTTCGATACGGCAGGCCGGATCGGTCTTGGCGATGAACGTCGCGAATGCCGTCTGTTCCTCGATCTGGAATGCGCGGGCGAACGCGTAATTGAGCACGATCTCGCCGTCATGCACTCCGTACGGATCGAGCTGGCCGACGATGATGATCGAATCCTCCTTGCTGGCGCCGAGGTATCCGAGATCGTAGGTCACGATACCGCCGTTCACCTTCCCGTTGCCGATCACGCGTGCATTGATGATCTGCCGCGGCAGCGTATCGGTGATGCTGATCTTGGTGAGCGGTCCGCCGGTGATGTTCTTCAGATGGATCACATAGGACATCGTGTCGCCGATATGTACCGTATCCTTGGATACCCGTTTCGTCATCTGCAGCTGGAAGTTCCGGATGGAACGCGGTTCCACCAGGGTCACCGCCTGTGCGATGATCTGTGCGGTCTGGTCGGTGGTCGCATAGGCCGTGTTCAGGATCAGTTCGAAGTTCGGACGGTCGAGACGGACGGTGGAATACACATAGAACGAATCGACCTCGCCGACCTCGATGGAATCCTTCTTGTAGATGACCACAGAACCATCCAGTGAGAGGGAATCAGGCAGACCGAGACCGGCCTCGCGCATCGGGACAAGGGAGACCTTGGACGGAACGGCCGACGTCGAGTTCGGATCCGCAACGGAGATGTTCTCCAGCTGGAACGGAACCGGATCACGCACGACCACATTGGACAGTCTCCGGTTCGACACGTTCGTCACGCGGATCACATACCGCAGCGAATCACCGGTATACACGGTCGGAGAGGAAACGGTCATATGCAGCAGCAGACGGTCGAGCTTGCCGATGAGCGCCATGAAACTGACCTCGGCGCGCTGCAGCGATGTTTCATTGGCTTTCGCATACGCGACGTTCTTCACCGTCTGCGGCACGTACGGGCTGCCGGCGACGGTCGACACGATCACCACGGAATCCTCACCGGCCACCGGCAGCGGTCCGGCGAAGTAGGTCACGATATTGTTCTCGACCGTCCCCTTACCGTAGAGCACGACATGGTTCTTCAGCTGCGCCGGCAGTGTATCGGTCA
>JABWAK010000288.1 GCA_013361065.1 Bacteroidota bacterium | reverse complement strand
TAGATGTATTCGAAGATGCAGTGGTGGGAATGGTCCACCTGCTGGGACAAGCGGTAGGACTGCAGCACTTCCTTGCCGTCCGCACGAGTGTTGATGACCAGGATCTCCCCCGGTTCGATATCGCGCAGGTACCTCGCATCCAGGATATCGAATGCACAGGTCTCTGAGGCGACGATATAGCTGCCGTCCTTTTCCCCCAAGGCGAGAGGACGGAACCCGTGTACATCACGCGCGGCGACCATCATCGTGTCGGTAAGGATGAGCAGCGAGAACGCTCCTTCCACCTGATCGATCGCCTCGCGGATCTGGTCGATCTGTTTCGGCTTCTTGCTCCGGGCGATCAGATGCAGCAGCAATTCGGTGTCCGAGGTGGTCTGGAATATGGTGCCGTCCTGCTGCAGCCGTTTGCGGATGGTCCGATAGTTGGTCAGATTCCCGTTGTGGGCAACCGCCAGGTTCCCGTCCCTGTAGTTGACGATCAGCGGCTGGATATTCTTCTCATTGTTCGCGGAACCGGTCGTGGAGTACCGGTTATGACCGATGGCGGAACGGCCTTTCAGCTGATCCTTTAGGATACTGTAATCCTTGAAGACATCGGTCACCAGCCCCATCCCTTTCACGATATTGAAATGCTGGCGCCGTTTATCCTCCCGGTATTCGGAGGAGACGATCCCGCTCGCCTCCTGACCGCGGTGCTGGAGCGAATGGAGTCCATAATAGGTCAGCACCGACGCCGTGGGATGGTCGTAGACCCCGAAGATTCCGCAGGCGGTCCTCGGTTTATCGTTCCTGAATCTGCTGTAGTTCTTCCGTTTCTTCAACGTATCACCGTATCCTTTAACCAATGAGCATCATCGGTATGTGTATAATCCGTGGTATAATGCAGTCCTCTGCTCTCTTTGCGCTGCAGCGCCGAACGGATGATCAGATCGGCAACACAGGCGATGTTGCGGAGTTCGATCAATCCTTCGGTGACGATCGTTCGTTTATAGAAATCCTTCACTTCATCCAGGATCAGACCGATCCTGCGGCGGGCGCGTTCCAGCCGGTGGTTGGAACGGACGATCCCGACATAATCCCACATCAGTTGCTGTATCTCCTTCCGGTTATGGGAGACCAGGACCCATTCCTCGCTGTTCGTTGTGCCGCTGTCGTCCCAATCCGGGACAGTCCCATGCTCCAAGCGCTTCGGCTGCTTCGCCTTGATCGAGGCAAACGCCCGATGGGAGAAGACCACCGCTTCCAGCAATGAATTACTGGCAAGCCTGTTCGCTCCGTGCAGCCCGGTCATACTCACCTCTCCGACGGCATAAAGTCCGTCGATGGAGGTCGCACCATCCTGATCCGTCACCACACCACCGCAGGAATAGTGAGCGGCGGGAACAACAGGAATGAGGTCCTTGGTAATATCGATATTATATCTTAGACAACGGTTGTAAATATTTGGAAAATGGTCCTTTACTGATTCAGCATTCAAGTGTTTTAGATCGAGGTAGACATGTTCATCGCCGCTTCGTTTCAGCTCATTGTCGATGGCCCGGGCAACGATATCGCGGGGTGCGAGGG
>JABWAK010000287.1 GCA_013361065.1 Bacteroidota bacterium | reverse complement strand
AGAGGACTTCCAGAAGGTGCTCGGTTACGAAGTGGAAGGGGTGGATGTGGAGAAGGGGGAGATCGATACAACGGCGTTCAAGAACATGGTGAACAAAGTAGTGAAAGACTTCCCGAATGTGAAGGTGGTCGGTACGACACTGCGCGGGGTCCGCTCGGCCGGCATCAATGACTGGTCGGCCATTATGTGGACGGAAGGGACCTTCTATGACGGTATTGCAATGCCGGCGTTGGAGATCGAGGACCGTGTAGGGGGCGGTGACGGGTTCGCGTCCGGGTTCACGTTCGGGTTCCTGAACGGGAAGACGCCGCAGGAGTGCGTGAACTACGGAGTGGCCCACGGGGCGATGCTGATGACCACGCGGGGTGACTCGAGCATGATCACGCTGGAGGAACTCAACCATGTCGCCAAAGGCGGCAGTGCAAGGATCAAACGTTGAAAGCCTTCATGGCAATGCGGAAAAGTTGGGCGGATCGTTCATCCGCCCATTTATTTTTGTCAGAGGAACGATCCTTGAAGAAGCTATGCATTCGAACTGAGAGTACCGGAGAGACGATATGACAACAAGAAGAGATTTCCTGAAACAGACATCGCAGACAGCAGCATTCATTCCGTTCATGAATATGCCTTTTGTCGGATCATCCACAGATCATCTCAATGCACCTCTGACCGTGAGTATCTTCTCCAAGCATCTCCAGTTCCTGGATTGCGCTGCCGCCGCAGAAGCAGCGGCTGAGATGGGATTCAATGGACTCGACCTGACGGTCCGTCCGGGAGGACACGTTGAACCGGCATCGGTAAAGGAAGACCTGCCGATTGCAATGAAAAGGATCCGTTCGGCCGGCGGGGAGTGTTCGATGATCACCACGAGTATTGAGAGCATCCGCAATCCTGTCGATGTGGATATCATCAGAACCGCGGCTGCTTGCGGTGTACAGTATTATCGGACGAACTGGTACAAGTATCCTGCCGGAAGATCGCTGCCGGAGACATTGAAGCACTGTGCGGAACAGATCAAAGGATTGAGTGAACTCAGTAATGAACTTCGAATCACCGGTTGTTATCAGAACCACGCAGGGACGGATGTCGGTTCATCATTCTGGGAGGTCCATCAGATCCTGACCGATGCCGTCCCCGGATACTTTGGTGCGCAATTCGATATCCGCCATGCGATGGTCGAGGGAGGATTCTCCTGGGAGAATGGTCTTGCCCTGCTGCGGCCGAGGATCAAGATGATCGTCCTGAAGGATTTCCGATGGGAGAAAGTGAATGGAAAATGGATCACTCTGAACACACCGATCGGTGAAGGGATGGTCGATTTCACCCGCTACTTCCGGATGTTGAAGGATGCCGGCATGAAGCCTCCGGTATCGTTGCACTGCGAATATTCGATGGGAGGTGCTGAGAAAGGGGAACGTTCCATCACAGTGGACAAGAAGATCGTCTTCGATGCAATGAAGAATGATCTGAGTTCTGTCCAGCGGCTCTGGAAGGAATCCTGATCTGTTCGAAGAGAAGGAAACCAGGGTGCACAGTACGATGTATTGTCATGGTGAGTGTTCCTGAG
>JABWAK010000142.1 GCA_013361065.1 Bacteroidota bacterium | reverse complement strand
ATCTTCTTCGTATCGACGTAGTTCCCGGAGGAGAGCCGATAGAAGTAGATGCCGCTCGCAACATTCGATGAGTCCCATGTGACGGCATGGCTGCCGGCTGCGACCTCCTGGTCCAGGAGAGTGGAGATCTTCCTGCCGAGGATATCATAGACCGTCAGATTCGTCCTGGCAGCGGCAGGGAGGCGGAAGGGGATCGTCGTGGTCGGATTGAACGGGTTCGGATAGTTCTGTTCCAGCGAGAATGTGAGCGGGGAGAAATGTCCGCCGTCAACGCCCGTCAGAGAGAAGGCGATGGAAGGGGTCGTGACCTGTCCGCCGTCATTAGTGATCTGACGGATACGGTAGGTCGCGGAGGTGAGAGAACCGATGTTATCATAAAAAGTGTACCGGGCGGTGGTATCGGTGTTCCCCTTCGCGGTGACGGAACCGACCTCCGGGAAGGCGACGCCGTTCGTGCTCCGCTCGACGACATACCGGTTGATGCTGATCTCGGAGTTGACGCCCCACGAGACCTTCACCTGATTCCCGGTAGAATCCCACGCAGCGCCGAAGTCGATGAATCCGGACGGCACGGTCAGTGCGCTGTTGACCATCTTGTCCACGAAGAAGCTCTTGGTCTTCCCGTTCACATCGGCGTGGGCTGCCTGCAGCCGGAAGCCGTTGAACTTGTTCCCCGTATCGGTGATCTTGCCGGCGGTCAGGTAGGGAGTGAAGAGATTCTCATCCAGCTTCGTTCCGATCAACTTCCAGCCGACATGGTTCACCGGGAATGCAGGCCCGGAACAGATCTGCCCGTTCCCGTCCCGGATGACCGTCCGCAAGGTGATGTTCAACGTCCCGTCCGCCCAGATCCACGCCCCGATGTAACTTCCTCTCAGCATCGAACCGAGTTCCGATGTCGTTCCGCGGGTGATCCGCACATTCCAGTCCGCTGTCGACGCCGCATCGTCCACATAAGTGAACTTCCCGCTGCCGCTCCCTTCATATGGATGTTCCGTGGAGTAGGAGATGGATGAGGATGCGATCACGATACCGACCAGCTGCGCCGTGTTGCCCTGGGAGGGCTGGAGCCAGCCGGTGACACCGGCGTTGAAATCGAACAGCACCTGCGGTGCGACAGCACGGTTCGGGTAATGGACCATGATATCGTCCAGGAAGATCGTGCCGACCGCTTTGCTGCCCGATGCACCGGTCTCACCGATGGCGATCCGCACTTCCTTCAGCGTGATCGGGAAGTCGAGTGTACCGGCGGTGACCGGCTTCGCATTTACCATTTTGAATCCCACATTCTGCCATGAACCGTTCCACGTCACTGCTGTCGGAGAAGTGATGGAGAACAGCTCTCCATCCTTATCCGTGAACTGCAGCTGCAGCTGATGACCGCCTCCGTTGCCGTAGACCTTCAGATAGAGACTATCGGGGCGGCTGGCCAGCGGCAGATCGGTGAGCAGCGATGCGGTGACGGCATCGGCGGTCGGGAAGCTGTAGAAGACCCGGTATGCGTGCGGTGCAGAGACGACCGTATCCGCACTGAGACCGAAGAAGACATTGTCCGGATCGGTCCCGGTCACATCCTGACGCCACAGGAAAAGATCATGGAACCGTTCCACCGGCAGGGTCGTGTCGTTCCCGGTGAAATCGTAATTGATCTTCGTCGTCACGGTATCCAGCGTCACTGCGAACGTCCCTTTGCCGAATCCGGAGGCGGTGACAGTGCGGGTCGAATTGAGATAATGGATGCCGGGACCCGAAATGGAGGTGAAGACCTGGTCCCCCTCGAGCACCACTCCGTTGTTCCCGGTATCGATGCCGCGGATGGAGAGGACCACCTGTTCTCCGGGCACCATCGAGAGTGCCGTCGGATAGAGTCTGATCTCCTTCACGATGCGGACGTACACCCGTGCCGAATCGGCGATGGTGTTGTAGCGGACGAACACCCATCCGCTGTCATTCACATTCTTCGCACTGAAGAGTCCGGTCGCAGAGATCGTTCCGATCGCGGAATCGCAGGACCAGACGACCTCGCCCGGGAGCGGCAGAGGATTGTAATACTCATCCCGCCCGTCTGCGTGGAATTGTGCGGTGAGTCCCTGAAAGACCTCGGCGCGTGATTCCCTCATATCCAGGAAGTGGAGTGTGCCGACCGGTGCGGTGCTGATCACCTGCAGTGTGTTGGCAACCGAGCGTTCGCCTCCGGGATCGGACGGTGAGTTCACCACATTCCCGCGGACGACCATGGTGGTGGAACCGCCGCCGTCCAGATTGAAGGCATTGGTGATCCCCAGTTTCTGCAGGAATGCTGCCATCTCCGCGAAGTTCATCCCGATGCTCGATGCCTGGCGTCCGTCCACGGTGCAGAGGTAGACCTTGCTGCTGTCCGCGTTCTGTCCGATGAACGTGCGGGGGTGGCGCGCATCGTTGAAGCTCTGACCGGAGCCGTCATAATCTCCGATGGTCGGATAGGGGACACCATCCTTGATGATCCTGCCGTTCCCGGCGATCACCTGCATCACTTCCCGGACCGATGTGCCCGCGGTGCGCGGATTGTAGTTCAGCACCAGCCGGATCGTATCGCCGGCGGCGATGTTCGTCGTGATGAATGTCGCGGCTGTCCCGGCACCCGAGAGCACAGCACCGTTGGCAGGGATGGAACTGTTGCCTGTCCCTTTCTGCGCCACGATGAAGCGGAGTGTATCGTTCATCACCCAATCCGGGGAGAGCAACTGGAGGACCGCTTCACTCCCGGATGCATCCGTTCCGGTGGTCGCGCCCTTATAGGATGTGTAGAGCTGCATCTGGTCCGCGGCCCGCGTGTAGTTCATCTTCTGGATCGACGCGGTCGTGTTGTTGGCGGCGATCACTTTCCCGGCGAAGGAGAATCCGTCGATGTACGCCTTGCGTCCTTTCGTGAAAACGAACTGTGATTTCACGGTGGACTGTCCGAGCACCGGTTTCCCATTCACCACCTGATTGTTGATCGGCCAGCCGGTCTCGAAACTGAAGAAGTCCGCATTCACGGCACCGATCACACGGTGACCGGCACGGTCATTCGCTGCTGCCTGTACCGTCGTCTTCGTGAGACCGCCGGCCGGTTTATAGGTCTCAAACGTGATGTGCGGATTCTTCACATCGACCTCCAGCACATCGAGCGTATACGGTCCGGGCAGGGTGTATTGGGTATGGACCACACCGGGAGCGATGATCTCTGTGGACACGGTATCGCCGGCTGCGAGTAGAGAGGAACCGGTCAGGAGTAAGAGCGTGAGAACTGAGAGAAGTTGTTTCATAGGAAGGTTCGGCATTGTGAAAGAAAAGGGGGTTTGGCTTTCAGCACCAATGCACGGACGCCGCTGCGGGGAACGGCTGTCCTTGACCGATCTTGATGCAGTATGGTACGCAATAATCGAAATGAAGGAAAGCGATTTCTTGTTCACACTCGGGAAGTTCTGCAGCAATGTATATTCTGAGTTTATGCATTCGGTCAGAATGCGGATGGTGCGATGCACGGTAAGGGGATAGAGAGAGAAGGTGTTCTCTTTATTGCAGCCTGTTGCGCAGCGAAGTGTCGGTTTCCCGTGTCGCTCAGTAACACTCAAAAACCTGGAACAACAATGCAGAAGGCTAAAACGATGAACATAGTACACTCAAATGCGGTGACCATAATGAGATGAACAATCCCTCTTAATCATTCGTGGAGTAATGTCGATCCGATGTCTGAATCAAGGTCTGCAGAACCGCTGACCGTTTGTGCGAGGTGTCGCTTGAAGTGGTGGACCGTAGCGGGATTTTTGCACCCGGCAGTGTACTGCTGTGGGTAAATGCCGATCAGTAGTGTGATATACGGTCGGCAGAACCGCTGACCGTGTGTGCGAGGTGTTGCTTGAAGTGGTGGACCGTAGCGGGATCACCCGCCTCTATTCTGAGATACGTGGCGGGATGCCGACACGAGAGAAAAACTTTGGTCGGCAGAACCGCTGACCGTGTGCGCGAGGTGTCGCTTGAAGTGGTGGACCGTAGCGGGATCGAACCGCTGACCTCTACAATGCCATTGTAGCGCTCTCCCAGCTGAGCTAACGGCCCATTGAAGGACTAAATAAATATATGAAAGAATTTGAACAAAGAAAATAAATTCTTTATACTCTGTGTAAATACTTGGGGTTCCCATGTTGTTTCCGCTGTTGTTCCTCTCCTGTGCTTCCGGCTGCTCTTCGATCCGATCCGCATCTGCACCCTTCTGTTTCGAGTTCCATATCAGCAAGAATTCCCGTATCAAATACAGGGTGGAAGAGTCTCTGATGGAATCGACCGGTAACGTCGTCCTGCCGAATTACCGGGCTGTGCGTGAACTGGCCTATTCCATCAATGTCACCCGCGGTGTGCTGGGCGATTCGTCCAAGGAGGTCCGCGCCGGATTCCTGAATGCCGCAGCATTGCTGGATGAGATCGGACATTATCTTGTCCGGTTGTATGATGAACAGGAGAATCCGGGAGCGATCGCCCGTGCGTACCGGCATCTGGAGACGACCATCGGCACGGAACAGGTGGAGCGGACACTGCTGCAGTTCGTCAGGGAGTTCCCGCCAAAAGCGGTCTATATGGGACTGCAAACCGAAGGGGCTTATCTCCATTCCGTGACGTCAGGCCGGCCGCACACGGAGATCGCATTGGAGGAACTGATGATGCTCTATCTGAGCAACATCAATCCCGCCAACAAGAGGATCAAAGAACTGTTCGACGATACGTCGCTGATCGCGAAGACGCGCTACATCCCGCTGCTGACAGCTCTCGAGAAGTATTTCGCAGGAGAGAAACCGTTCGGTCCCGATGCGCTGCCGCTGCTCGACGTGTTGAAACGGCCGATCCTGGAACATCCCGAGAACATCGAAGCGCAGCTCGGGTACATCCGTGAACGCTGGAAGCTGATCCTTTCCACCGTCTACATCGACCGCATCACCGGGAGTGCGGAATTCGCCAAAGAGGAAGAGAAGTTCATCTGGCATTCGTTCCACCGGCCCGGTGGGAAAGCGGAGGTGGAGACATTCGTACCGGAATACCGCAGCACGGCAGGACTCACCCCTGCGGAACAGCGGGCATTGGCACTGAAAGGTGCGGTACGGCCGGAGGATTATGTGTATGCGGAGCCGGAACAGTTCACTCCTGATACCGACTGGATGCCCAATGTGGTCCTGATCGCCAAGAACACCTACGTTTGGCTCGATCAGCTCACCAAGAAGTACGGTCGGGAGATCAAACGTCTGGACCAGATCCCGGATGCGGAACTGGACCAGCTGGCGGCCTGGCATTTCACGAGTCTCTGGCTGATCGGTGTCTGGGAACGGAGTGTCGCATCCCGGCGTATCAAACAGATCACCGGTAACCTGGATGCGGTCTCCTCCGCGTACTCATTGTATGACTACGAGATCGCTGCCGACATCGGCGGCGAGGAAGCGTTCCAGGACCTGAACCGCCGCTGCTGGCAGCGGGGGATCCGTCTCGCCGGCGATATGGTGCCGAACCATATGGGACTCTATTCGAAATGGGTGCTCGAGCATCCGGAATATTTCATCCAGTCTGAGCACTCACCATACCCCAACTATCGGTTCACCGGTGAGAACCTCTCGCACGACAGCTCCGTCGAACTGCGGATCGAGGATGGATACTGGAGCAGGAGCGATGCGGCAGTGGTGTTCCAGCGGATCGACCGGAGGAGCGGCGAGGTCCGGTACTTCTATCACGGCAATGACGGGACGAGCATGCCGTGGAACGATACGGCACAGCTGAACCTGCTGCGGGCCGATGTCCGTGAAGCGGTGATCCAGTCGATTTTCCATGTCGCCCGCAAGTTCTCGGTGATCCGTTTCGATGCGGCGATGACCCTGGCGAAGAAACACTTCCAGCGGCTCTGGTATCCGATGCCCGGTACATCCGGTGTTCCGTCCCGGCAGGATCATTCCTTATCGCGGGCGGAGTTCGATGCGATGTTCCCGAACGAGTTCTGGCGTGAGGTGGTCGACAGGTTCAATGCCGAGATGCCGCAGACACTCCTGCTGGCAGAAGCGTTCTGGCTGATGGAGGGATATTTTGTCCGTACACTCGGCATGCACCGCGTCTATAATAGTGCGTTCATGCACATGCTGATGAAGCAGGAGAACCAGAAGTTCCGTGCGATGATCAAGAATACGCTGGAGTTCAATCCGGAGATCCTGAAACGGTATGTGAACTTCATGAGCAATCCGGATGAGCAGACCGCGGTGGAACAATTCGGGAAGGATGACAAGTATTTCGGTGTGGCGACGCTGATGGTCACGTTGCCGGGTTTGCCGATGTTCGCGCACGGACAAGTGGAAGGATTCAAAGAGAAGTACGGCATGGAGTACCAGCGGGCATATTACAATGAGACGCCGGATGAATGGCTGGTGCGGAGGCATGAGCATGAGGTCTTCCCGCTGACGAAGAAGCGGTATCTGTTCAGTCAGGTGCACAATTTCGAGTTCTACGATTTCCTGGATGACCGTGGCGGAGTGAACGAGGAAGTGATCGCCTATTCGAACAGGGCTGGGGAGGAACGGGCGGTCATCTTCTTCCACAATACATTTGCAGAGTGTTCCGGTTATATCAAACATTCGCTGCTGAAGGCGGTCAATGAGCAGGGGAATGTCCGGTCGCTCACGGCGGCACAATCGCTTGGATTACGGGCGGAGGAGAATGTTTATTACCGGTTCCGGAACAGAAGGACGGACCACGAGTATCTGATCTCCGGACGGACCCTGCACGAACAGGGGTTCCGGCTCCGGCTGCAGGCGTTCGAGTATGCGGTGCTGATGGATTTCCGGGAACTGACCGATGAGACAGGGGATCTGAAAAGGATCTCCGAACGGTTGAACGGGAACGGCACCACGACACTGGATGCTGAACTGCAGGCGATCCGGTTAACACCGCTCCATACTGCGTTCCGCACTGCTTTTCAGGGGCCGATAGACGCTTCATTTCCCGAACGGTATGAAGCTGTGATGTCGGAATTGTCCCGCTATCTGGCCGTGGCGATCGATCTCGGGTCTGCCACAGCGGCCATGACCGGAGCGATGGAGCGGTTCCGGAAAACGGCAGTAAGACCGAATCGGGAACAATCGAAGGGGAGCAGAACGTCTAAGTCTGCGGAACCGGTGAAGGAGCATGGATGGACAGAACTCCATGCAGGGTTATTCCATACGGTATTGGAATGTAACCGGGCATACCATCTGTTGCCCCGGACGCATGGCTCCACGGATGCATTCACCGTTCTGCAGCTGGAGCAACTCTTCCAGCAGGTCCTGGAGCGATCCGGTGCAGCTCCCGCTGATGCGTTACGCACCGTGAGGTTGTTACGGATCCTCGTGACACTGCATGGGTCAATGTCGGCGGGATCTGGGGATGCTGCAGCGATCGTGGAAACGCTGCTCGGGAATTATGATGCGGCGAATTTCATCGGTGTGCATCAATACCAGGATGTATGGTATTACAACAAAGAATCGTTCGCCGAACTGGTCACCTGGTATGTCCATGCCCGTCTTACGGTTGAGGGAACGGTACCGGCAACGAAGGATGCCGGTTCACTCATTGTATCTGTTCTCTCAGCTTCCGATGCATCCGGATACCAGGTGGAACGGCTGCGTGAGATTGTACTGCAGTCGGTCGAAGCACAGCGGAAAAGAGTGACCAAGAAGGGAAACAACAGGAGCGGGGGAGTGAAATCCTCTACAACCAAGAACGTGAAAAGGAGTACCGCTGCAGGGCAACCGAAGCGGAAAACGACGGCGAAGGTCACCGGGAATGTGAAAAATATCACAAAGCGGAAACCGAAGCGTTGACTTTTAAATAATTCTCGCTATATTGTACTCGACCTTTGCAATACTTCTTCCCCTGAGTGTTGCAAACTATAGGTCGAGCCAGACGGACCCCCCAACGTCTGGCTTTTTTATGTCATGGGGTGAAGGAGCATTGGACATGGCCAAGATCGCAGTCAAAGAGAAACAAGCAAAGAAAAAATCGGTCCGGATCGAGACACTCAGCCTTGAGAAAGTGAATTATCAGATCCTTGGAGCAGGCGCTGTCGTCATCGTTGCCGGATATATCGCATTGAGTGCACAGCCGTGGGATAACCCCATCGCTCTGACACTGGCACCGATCCTTCTGGTGCTCGGATATCTTGTGATCGTTCCAATCGGCATCCTCTATAAAAAGAAGGGTGCATCGCAGGAACAATCCGGTACGGCTGCAGAACAGGCGTGACCGGACGCAAAAAGCGCTCCTGTCGTTGCGTTACGGGTGGATTTTCCGTATATTTGTATCACTGTTAGATATGGAGATCGCGTAGCTCAGCGGTAGAGCATCTGCCTTTTAAGCAGAGGGTCGATGGTTCGAGACCATCCGCGATCACTGCATGGCCCGGAATTCCGGGCCATTGTTGTTTTAAATCCCCCCGTTCTTCAAGGTGTTTCCTTCGTTGCTTTTCCACGCATTTCTCGGTACATAGAATCACCTCTTATCAATCTGCACCGGAGATGACCATGCCGACCGACCTTCAGCGGACCATTCCGCATCTGTTCGAATCCAGTTGTTCCCGTTATCCGCATAATATCCTCCTGCGTGAAAAGCGTCAGGATTCCTTCATCGGTTCCACCTATACGGAGGTGAGGAAGCGCGTCTATGATTGTGCCGGCGGATTCCTCAGTATCGGGATCAGCAAAGGGGACCGGATCGCACTGATCGCCGAAGGGAGGAATGACTGGGTGGTCGCGGAGCTTGGCATCCTGTATGCCGGTGCGATCAATGTTCCGATCTCCGTGAAACTGGATGAATTGTCGGACCTGAAATTCCGTCTGCTCCATTCGGAAGCCCGCATCGTCATCGTCTCCGGTGCCCATGTCCATAAGGTACGTGCCGTGAAGAACGATCTGCCCGAATTGGAGACCGTGGTGCTGCTGGACGGTGAACCGGCTGGTGCGGATGAACGGACATACGCGGAGTTGCTGGAGAAGGGCGCTGAATTCAATGCACTCCACAACGGCCGGCTGGAAGAGCGATGGAGATCCGTTACCGAGAGCGATGCAGCGAACATCTGTTACACTTCCGGGACGACGGCCGATCCGAAAGGGATCATCCTCACACACCGGAACTACACTGCGAACGTGGAACAGGCATCCGGCCTGCTGCCGATCCCGCCCGAGTATTGTTCGCTGCTCATCCTTCCGTGGGACCATTGTTTCGCGCATACGGCGGGGATCTACACCCTGATGCGGAACGGCGCCAGCATGGCCTCCGTGCAGATCGGCAAGACTCCGATGGAGACACTGAAGAACATCCCGTTGAACATCCGCGAGACGCAGCCGACATTCCTGCTAAGTGTACCGGCCCTGGCGAAGAACTTCCGCAAGAACATCGAAAAGGGGATCCGGGACAAAGGACCGAAGGTCGAGGCGCTCTTCCTCAAGGCACTCGCGCT
>JABWAK010000141.1 GCA_013361065.1 Bacteroidota bacterium | reverse complement strand
ATGCCAACGATCTCGTCCACCGTCACCTCGCTCGGGTCCTGACCGTACACCTGCTCCATCGCTTCCGCGGCGCGTCCGCCCAGATAGAAGAGGACGAAGGTCGCCGGGATGATGACCTGCGGCTGCATGAAACCGGGGATGAGGACGAAGGCCAGTCCGGCCAGAGAACCGAATGTACCGGAGGCGGCCGGGGCGAATCCGGTATAGAGACCGGACCCGATGATCTTGGTCAGGAATCCGACGCTCTTGGCGGTCGGTTCGCTACTGTCCTGCAGAGGTTCCATTGCCTTTTCCTGTAAAGAGTGAGGAGATGACCGGCCAGTTGGAGATGAGGTACATCACTCCGGTCAGTGCGGTCAGGAATGTGGTGATGAGCATCAGTGAATACTTGATCGGTTCCGTCGCGACGATATCGAAGAACCAGCCGAATTGCGCATTGAGCGGATCAGAGGTGCGGACGATATAATTGACGAGGAAGAGGTAGATGACCACCAGCTGGAAGAAGGTCTTCGTCTTCGCGAATCCGCTGGTGTTGATGGTGGTCCCTTTCCATTCCGCGTACCCCCGCAGGAAGGTCATGGCGAAATCGCGGATGACGATGACCCAGACCATCCATGCCTCGGCATAACCGAACACGATGAAGGAGAAGAAGGCGGCGGAGGTGAGCACTTTATCCGCCAGAGGATCGAGGAACTTGCCCCAGCGGGTGATGAATCCCCAGCGGCGGGCGACATACCCGTCATACCAATCCGTAATGGCAGCCAACAGGAAGATACCGAGCGCGATCTGCTTGTCCAGCGGATCCGGTGAGAACAGATAATAGAGGAACACCGGCGTCAGGAGGATCCGCAGGAGTGTCAACTGGTTCGGCGGTGAGATGGGAATGGGTAGCATGGCGGAGAATGTACTGTATTTTCTTACATCAATCAACTTTACGCCGGCGGCAGCGGTGAATCCACGATATGTTTCTCGGAATATTTTTCCTAAATTCATTCTATACCAATCACCAGAAGGAACCACGATGAAACGTATCACTGCCGTACTCCTGACATTCATCCTTGCTGTGGCTGCCGCAGCCCAACCGCTCGATATCTCGGGGTACAAGATCGTCCAGGCGAATGCCGCATTGACCATCACCCTCCCGGCCGGGACGGTCATCCAGCCCGGCGGATATCTGGTGGTCGCCCGAAACACGACCAAAGCCGCCTTCGAGACCTTTTTCGGCATCACGCTTAATTCCAATGTCGTCTTCATCAATGGATTCCAAGTGGTCGGTTCCAACGGTTTCCCGTCCATCAACGGCGCGGAAACCTATGAATTGCAGAATGCTTCCTCCGTGAAGATCGAAGGACCGACGATCGCGATGCCGGCTGCGACCCCGTTCAATTCCGTGAAACGGAAGAGTCCCATCGGCGATGCGACACTGGAGGCGAGCTGGACCCGTGATGCGGTCACGGCAGCGAATCCCGGCACCGGCATGACCAATACGAACACCGGGAAGCTGATCATCAGCGAGTTCTCCGATGCCACTGCATTCGCCAATGAGTTCGTGGAGCTCTATTATGATGCCGAACCGCCCCCGGCAGGACAGGGGATCGGCATGATCACTCCGGCGCGCTGGAAGTACAATGCCGGCACGACCCTGACCATGACGCTCAAGACCGCGGCCGATACACTCAAAGGATTCAAAGTGGTGAAGCCGTCGCTGTTCTCGTGGTCCACGGCGAATATCTCCGTGCAGCCCGGTACCGCGTCGCTGAGTCATTCCGGCGATACGACCATCATCGGCAATGTGAACATCACCTCTGCGGACAGTATCATCCTGACCATCACCGGTGTGACCGCCACAGACTCCACTGCCGAACTCACGATACCGGTCCTCTCCAGCAAGAACGGAACGTCATATCTTCCGATCCAGGCGTTCCCCAAAACGCTCGTCTACGGTTCACCGCGTCCCATCGCCGTGGTGAAACGGAAGGAAGCGAACGGTGCGCACTCCATGCTCGGTAAATGGGCGGTGGTGCGCGGCATCGTCACCGTCGGCAACGAGTTCGGCGGACCGACCTATCTGCAGGATCCCACGGCGGGAATGGCGTTGTTCGATTCCTCCGTTTCCAACAATGTGAACCGCGGCGATGATGTGGTGCTGCTCGGACTGGTCGCACCGTTCAACGACCTGTTCGAGTTCGCCCCTTCCGTGCTGCTGGAGAAACTGGGAGAGGGGATCGGTACCGATACGACGGTGATGACCATCGCACAGGTGCTGGCACAGGGAACACCCGAACCGCAGGAAGGACGGCTGATCCGCATCAACGGCATCACGGCGGTGACCACAACCGGCGGTGCACCGGCCACCAGCTGGGCAACATCGGCGAGCGGAACGAACTATAATATCACCGATCCGACCGGAACGCTCCAGGTGCGTATCGTCACCCGGACGAACATCGCGAACACCGTCACGCCGACCTCCACGTTCGACATGGTCGGTGTGCTCGGTCAGTTCACCACCAGTTACCAGCTGATCCCGCGCATGGTGGATGACATCATCGTGGAAGGGGCAGGTCCGCGCCTCATGTCCCAGGCCCCGTACGAGACGAATATCACACCGACCTCGCTGACCATCAGCTGGGTGACCGATGCGCCGGGGACCTCCATCGTGAAATACGGTCCAACAACTGCCTATGGTCAGGAAGCGACCGACGGCACGCCGAAGACGCAGCATGCGGTGACGCTGACCGGTCTGACCCCGGCAACGGTCTACCACTTCCAGATCGGTTCCGCCAATGCCAACGGGACGACGCTTTCCTCCGATAATATCGCGATCACCGCGTCGCAGTCCTCCGGGACCACGCGGGTCTATTTCAATAAGTCGGTCAATACCTCCGTTTCCCTCGGCGAGAATGCGGTCACGGCCAAGTTCGATACAGTATTGATCAACCGCATCAATGCGGCGCAGTTCTCCATCGATTTCGCAGCGTACAGCCTGAGCGGAACGGTCGGTGCGAACATCGCGACCGCGCTGCTGGCAGCCCGTAACCGCGGGGTGAAGATCCGTGCGATCGGGGAGAAGGACAACAGCGGCACGGCACCCTGGACCACGCTGAAGAATGCCGGGGTGGTGGTGATCGATGACGGATACGATGCGGTGAATGCCGCAGCCGGACTGATGCACAACAAATTCTATGTGTTCGATAACCGCGACGGTTCATCGGACAAGGATGACTGGGTGCTGACCGGTTCCTGGAATGCGACCGATCCGGGGACGGACAACGACGCCCAGAATATCATCGTCGTGCAGGACAAGGCACTGGCGACCGCCTTCACCATGGAATTTGAGGAGATGTGGGGAGCGAATACGGACAGTCCGAACGCGGCCGGTTCACGGTTCGGCGCACGGAAACTGGACAACACGCCGCACCGCTTCACGGTGAACGGCACGCCGATGGAACTCTACTTCAGTCCGTCCGACAAGGTGACCACGCAGATCAACACTGCGCTGAAGACCGCTCAGAGTTCCATCAACGTTGCGCTGCTCTCGTTCACAAGGGACGAACTGGCGCAGACCATCGTGGCGAAGAAGAATGCCGGTCTGAAGACCCGCGTGATGATGGACAATAACACCGACTCGGGCAACGACTTCCTGTACATGCAGAGCAATGGGATCGATATCCGGCTGCCCGGCGCCGCTCTGACCGGACTGCTGCATCATAAATACGCGGTGGTCGATGCGGACAAACCGGCCGGATCGAATATCGTCGTGACCGGTTCGCATAACTGGAGCAGCTCGGCGGAGATCGCCAACAACGAGAACACGCTCATCATCCGGAGCAAACGGATCGCGAACCTCTTCCTGCAGGAGTTCAAAGCACGCTATATCGAAGCGGGCGGCACGGATACCATCGTGGCATCGGTCCGCCGGAGCGATGACCTGCTGCCGGATGCGTATGCTCTTGGTCAGAACTATCCGAACCCGTTCAATCCTTCCACCGTGATCTCGTTCGCCGTGACGCAGTCCGGTCCTGTCTCGCTGCGCATCTATGATGTGGTGGGACGCGAAGTAGCGGTGCTGGTGAACGGAACGCTCTCTGCCGGACGCTATCACGCTGAATGGAATGCCGCGGGGCTCTCCAGCGGCGTCTATTTCTACCAGCTGCGTGCCGGTGCATTCGTCTCCTCACGGAAGATGCTGCTGCAAAAGTAACGCTGTCACACATGTCAACGGGGGTAGGTGCCGGTGCGCACCTGCCCCTTCTTTTTACCATCAATCGCGGGATCCTATGCGCTTTCTCTTCCTCCTGTTGCTGTTCCTCACTCTCTCATACCACGCTGAAGCCGGTTACACCACGCCGAACACCGGCGTCCGCTGGAACTTCGATTCTCTCGTTGCGCGGTCCGGCGGATCGGTCACCGGTACGTTCCCGGAGTATCTGGTGAGCGATACGGTCTTCATCGCACCGAACGATGTTCTGGAAGTGCAGAAAGGTTCGACCATACGGATCGCCTATCGTAAAGGGATCACGGTGCGGGGAGGCTTCCTGGCGCTCGGCACTTTCAACGAACGGATCCTCTTCACGAAGAGTGATTCCACCTGGCAGGAACTCCGCTTCGAGGATTCCGCCGTCGATTCCTTGTGCAGGATGAGTTACATCACGGTGGAATATGCGCGGCTGGGTCTCAACTTCGTCAGCGCCAGTCCCACACTGGAGTACTCCACTGTCCGCAACACCGGACTCATCTCCGGCACGCTGGCTGGCTCCGGTAACTACGCCATCCAGTGTTTCAATTCCAATGCGGTAATCATCCACGACAGCATCTATAATAACGCACAGTACGGCATCAACATCAATTCCGGTTCGAGTCCCGTCATCGAGCATTGCCGCATCTTCAACAACAATCTGCAGGGGACAGGATTCAAGAACCAGATCAGCATCGGCACGCAGGGGATCAACTCACCGGTCATCCGGAAGAATTACATCTATCACACCACACCAAACATCCGTGTCGGCGGCATCAGTATCAGCGCCTTTCTGACCGGTTCCGGTTCCAATGCCATCATCGAGTCGAATTTCATCTACAAGAACGCCTACGGCATCGCCGTGGCATCGCAGGGGACGACCACACTCAACGTGGTCATCCGGAAGAATGTCATCTACGACAACACCTTCAGCGATGTGAATGCCGCCGGGAGCGGCATCAATTTCAACAGTCTCTCGCCGTCCGTTCAGAAGACCATCGTGGCGGAGAATATGATCCACGGCAATTCCTGGGGTGTGACCATCCTGGGGAATGCTCAGCCGAATCTCGGGGACCTGACGAATGCCGATACCACGGATGACGGCGGGAACCGGATCTACAACAACGGGAACCGCGATACACTGTTCGCACTCTATAACAACAGTCCGGTGCGGATCATGGCGCAGAACAATTACTGGGGGACCGGGAATCCTGACTCTGTGGCGATGGTGATCGTGGACAGCAGTGATGCTGCCTCGCTCGGACGGGTGCTTTATACACCGTTCTGGACCGATCCGCACATCTACTCAGTGCAGGAGGATGGTATTATGCCGGTCATGTTCACCCTCGGTCAGAACTATCCCAATCCGTTCAACCCTGCGACGACCATACCGTTCACTTTGCAGAGAGCAGCGCAGGTCACCGTGCAGGTCTACGACCTGCTCGGCCGGTCCATTGCCAGACTGACCGACGGTGAATACGAAGCCGGCGCCCATCAGCTTCGCTGGGATGCCGCGGGGCATGCAAGCGGCGTTTATCTGTACCGTCTTACCGCGGGCGGGAAGAGCGTCGCCGGCCGGATGGTGTTGCAGCGCTGAGGCACCGGGAGAGGATATCGGAGCGGTTTCGGTGATTGCTTCTCCGTCCCGCTTTCACTATTTTCCACACGGATAATCCCGGACACGATGCTTTCTCGTACTGAAATACGGCATATCTTCAATGAGTCGAAGAACTTCAACGAACTGTTCGACGCGTTCGATGAAGCATTGAAGCAGGGGATCGATGATGTGGAGCTCTACCGCATCCTCTTCTGGAACGATTCGCTCGGCAGCGATGAACTGATCCTGTTCGGCGAGAAGCTCGCCCGTCAGTACCGTCACCTGGCATTCGACGTGTATATGTGGCTGGCGAGCATCTTCGAGGTACTCTTCGGCAAGAAGGACAATTACGAACTGGCGGTGAGTTACTATCAGAAGGCCGCAGCGATCCGTCCCTCCGAGCCGGAACCGTACCTGGAAGCGTGCGATTGCTACAATGCCGACCTCGATATCCCTCCCGCAAAACAACTGATCGAATTCCTGAAGATCGGCTACGACTTCACCGGCAGCAACAAGAACATCGCGCTCCGGCTGGCCGTGCTCCACCACGCCATCGGCGAAACAGACCTTGCGGAATATTACCGCGTGAAGGCCGACGAGGCGGGAGAGAGTCCCGTCCGATGAAGCACCTCAAAGGGTACATCGCCATCTCCCTGGCTGCCGTGATGTGGGGAGTGGCCGCCGCTGTTGCCAAATCGTTCTTCAATAAGGCGTACGAGCCGCTCATCCTCGTCCAGATGCGGGTGACACTCTCGTTCGCCGTGCTCTTCCTGTTCTTCCTCTCCACTAACCGCGCCCTGCTGCGGTTCAACGTCCGCGACATCCCGCACTTCCTGGTGGTCGGCATCCTCGGCGTGGCCGGCTCCAACTACTTCTATTATGCGGCCATCAAAGAGACGAACGTCTCCACTGCGATCCTGGTGCAGTATTCCGCACCGGTGATGGTGATGATGTATACCGTGGTCTTCCAGAATGAGCATCTCACCGTTACCAAGATCGTCTCGCTGCTGCTCGCCATCGGCGGCATCATCCTTGCCATCGGTGCGTACGACCCGGCAGTGCTGCAGGGGACGATGCACGGCATCATCCTGGCACTGCTGGCGGCGGTCTCGTTCTCCATCTTCACCATCAGCGGAAAATCGCTCACACAGAAGTACTCCATCTGGACCGGGCTCATTTACCTGCTCGGCGCCGCATCGATCTTCTGGAGTTTCATCAACACACCGATGGATATCATCCGCGCGGATTATACGGCAGAGGACTGGAAGACGTTCGGGATCATCGCGCTCATCTCCATCATGATCCCGTACACGCTCTATTATTACGGACTCCATCATATCCAGTCCAGCAAGGCGATCATCGTGAGCACGCTGGAGCCGGTCGTTGCAATCACCTCCGAATGGCTCTTCCTGGACGGCCGGATGGGGCCGGTACAGGTGACCGGTGCGGTCTGTGTGATCGCTGCGATCCTGCTATTGCAGCGGGACGATCCCAAAGGTGAGCCGATCATCGTCAGCGAGTAGGAGATCGATCCTTTTGAACATCAGATTCTTCGTTTCCACCAACCTGTGACGTAACGTCGATCCCAAGAGACCATGAAACTCGAACGCCGCAAGAACAAGATCTATAAAGTCCTGGAACAGCGTCAGCCGGACCTGACGGTGGTGATGGAGAACATCCATGATCCGCATAATGTGAGCGCCATGCTGCGTTCCTGTGATGCCGTCGGCATCCCGGAAGTGAACCTCATCTACACCTCGGCAAAGTATCCGAAGATCGGCAGCAAGAGCTCCTCCAGTGCGAACAAATGGATCGGCCGGCGGAAGTTCCCGTCGGTTGCTGAGTGTTACGGCCAGCTGCGCAGAGAAGGGTACCAGATCCTGGCGACGAAGCTGGACGAGAATGCACGCCAGCTCTACACCTTTGACCTGACACGGCCGACGGCGTTCGTCTTCGGGAACGAACATGCGGGGGTGACGGACGACGCTGCATCCCTCGCCGATGCGACGGTCTTCATCCCGATGATGGGGATGATCCAGAGTCTGAACGTTTCGGTGGCGTGCGCTGTGACGATCTACGAAGCGCTGCGGCAGCGGATGGACAAAGGATATTACCAGCAGTCACGGTACGGACCGGAGGCATTGGAGAAGTTGAAAGAGGAATGGCTGAAGAAATGAAGTGCGGAAGGTGACTGTCACCTGGACGTAAAGAGGTGCGCCTGGACCAGCATCATCAGGAAGATGAGCAGCGGCCATCCAACCACGATCCACATCCAGCCGATGGCAATGGCAACGGTCAGCAGCACGTAGGAGACCAGGAGGGGGAGCGGACGGAACGACCGGATGATCTGAAACGTATTAATGGTCAGGAAGAGCGCCAGGATGAGGATGGCGGAGACCGCCGTGAGTATGATCGTTCCGATGAAGAAGAGGATGTAGACCGTCGCCAGCACCATGAGAGCGAACGCACTCTTTCGGATCCCTTTCCGGAGGATCGTACCGCTGTTCCGCCATTGCGGCATCTCCGTCGCACCGTTCCGCACTCCCGCCACGAACTCCTCCAGGAAACCGTTCAGCATCACGATGCCGATACCGAACGGGATCAGCAGGAAATAGAATCCACCCACCAGCACTTTATTGAACCATTCCTGGTCCGAGAAGATGGTAGAGAACGCATCGGAGAGTCGTTGTCCGGTCATCGCGGTATCCGCCGTCCGTACTGATTGCTGTTCACCTTGCGCTCGAAATACTGGTACGCGGTGCGGGAGACAGCGGAGATGACACCGGTGCCGTCCTGTTCCCGCAGCAGCATCTTGGTCATCACACAGATCACGTAGGGCGAACCTTCCAACATCACGATCCCTGCATCGCAGCGGACTCCGTCGATCTCCCCCCCTTTATTCGCAAGTGCGACCGCTGCCGGGAGCCCTTCCCGGAGCGCACCATCCTTTTCCAGCGACAGGATGCCGAGCATCTCCTTGCTGGCTGCCGGTGAGACCACCTCTCCCTTGTACAAGCGTTCCATGATCGATGCCAGGTCGGCGGGGGAACTGATGTTCTCCCTTCCGGCCTTTGCCGCGGCGACATCCATCATCACGCGCTGCAGCAGGGTGGAGATGCAGCCGTTCTTCGCGGCGAACGCGTTCACATTCTTCATGCCGACGAGATCGATCAGCAGATTCGTCGCCGTATTGTCGCTCTGCTGGATCATCAGCACGCAATAATCGCGGATGGACATCGAGACGGTCCGCTCGCCGAGCAGGGAGAGCACGCCGCTGCCGCCGACGCGGTGGGCCGGGGTGAGAGGACGGATATCGGACAGCGAGAATTTCCCTTCCGCGGCCTGCCGGTACACTTCGGCAAGGATGAACACTTTGATGGAACTGGCGGTCGGAAAGACCTCCGTGTCGTTCAGGCGGAACTGCTCGCCGGTCCGGAGGTCCTTGACGACGATCCCGACGACGGCATCGGCCGTGCCGGCGGTGCTGCGGAGGGTGTTCCCGAACTTCTCCTGCAGAGCGTCCTGTTGAGCCGTGAGTGTTTGGAGCAGGAGTGCTAGAACCAGAAGCGGTCGCATGGCGTGGCCTTTGAATGATGCATCAACCTAAAGAAAGATTGAGTGAAATTCAATAAGGGGAAGAGGGTGTATGATGGTGAGCGTCACCGAT
>JABWAK010000140.1 GCA_013361065.1 Bacteroidota bacterium | reverse complement strand
CGTTCACCGATGCTCCAGAACAGGTTCTTGATGCGCACGGCGATATCGAAGATGGCCACCTCGGAGATGCCAATGAACCTGTTCACGACGATCTTGGTCATCACTTCATAGAGAAGCCCGAAGAGCGTCGTGACATACACGGTCGCCGAATAGGTTGCGTGTTTTCGCAGGGCCGCCGTCACCCCGGACCAGGGTATCCTCGTCACGAAATTCCCCCAAACAGAGAAGACCGCCACCACCGAGACCACGGCTGTACCGATCGACATGATAAGATAAACGAACCCCATTCCGGACAGGGAAGGCGCACTGAGAAGCACCAGCAGCATCCCTCCCCGAGAGGTCACATTGAAACCGAATTGGATGACACTGGAGACATAAACCTTCTGCAGTGAATCGAACACGGCAAAAGAGGTCTGCATCACCAGATTGAAGATGTTGGCAGCCACAAGATAACGAAAGCAACTGGCGACATCATCGGTGTACTGGACCGCACTGAGACCGAGCACCCCGGTCAAGATGAATGGCTCCAGAAGGATCGCGGACGCCGTCAGAAGGACCGACAACACGATCAGAAAGACCAGGGTCACCTGGATATCCGAATCCGATTCCCGGCAACGCCCCTGCTCTGCCAGGTATTTGATCAAAGATGTGGAGAATCCAAAACTGCCGATCACGTTGATGATACTCACAAGCGATATCAAAGCGAATATGCCGTAGGACTCAAGACCAAGCCGGTCGATGAAGACCGGTACCGTGGCCGCCATCATGCCGATATTCACAATGGTGTTCGCCGCACCGGCGAAAGAGTTAAGAAGGAGTTTTCGCTTCATGTATCGCTTTACGGAAAAGATGTTCGTGCTGTGGCTTCACACAGATGATCTCATTGCTCTTGCTCGATGAAGGATCGAACAATACCGGTTCCCAATCCACGATCTCATAGATGGAATATTCGAGCGACGTGAGCAACGTGTACATGTCATCCAAACGGAACCCATATCCTTCCGTGATGTTCCTATTATACTCCATGAAAATGACCGGAGCCTTATCACTGCGAAGCAATTGCACCGCCCCTTTCAGAACCAGATAATCAGCTCCTTCGGTATCGATCTTGAGCACATGCACATGATGTATTCCGATGGAAGGAAGGAACGCGTCCAGCGTCACCGCTTCGACCTCGACGATCTTCCGTACCGGCACCATGGGGGCGCTGCCAATGGAGTTGTACGCATCATCCTCCGTGATATGGAATGACAGGATGCCGTCAACGTCGCTGACGGCATTCTTGAAGACTCGGATATTCTGGCAAGCATTGAGTCGGATATTCCTGTGCAGCCGTTCATTCGCCCAGTCGGACGGTTCAAAGGCAATGATCGTTCCATCCGGCGATACCCTCCTTGATCCAAGGATGGAATAGATCCCGATATTCGCTCCGATATCGACCACCGTATCGCCGGGATTGATGATCGCCCGGTATACTCGCAACGTCTCATCCTCGAACTTATCGAGGAAGAAATACCGGTCCACATCCTTCTGGAGGTTCAACACCAACGATATCCCGAAGCGGGACCGATGAACATAATCACGCTCGCCCCACCATGAAACGAAAAAGGATTTCCCTTTATTGATGATCCTGCGAGTCATGCTGAACGTCATATCTTTTACCGTCTGCTAGTGTATGGAATGCGCTATTTTGGGAAAGTTCGTTGTCACAGAGAGCACCAACGCCCAGAGGATGATGCCCTGCCCCCACAACCAGGCATCCGTGATCGTCATGGAACAACTGATGTACACCACAGCCATGAAGAGCGACAGAGCATAGGTCTTTTGCTCCTCATTGGCACAATGATCGAAGTTCCGGATCGCAATACGGTACATACCGATGATCAGGGCTATAAATCCGATGAGCCCCAGAACGCCGGTCTCTGTCAACACGGCAATGTACGTCACGTGCGGTGTCAATCGCTTCACATACCGATCGAACAGGATCGGAGCAATGGTGCTGTAGGATTCTGAAACGAACGGGAAAGCGTACATCCCCACACCAACCAACGGATGCACAGAGAACGCTTGATACGCGGTGTGCCAGATCAATAACCGTGTCACGTACGAATTATTGGTCAACCCCTCCTCCGAAAGCACTCCGCTTTTCGTTTCACTGATCTGTTGGGCCCGATTTGCGATCTGGGGATTGAGGGTTGTCACTGCCAGATAGGAGAGCCCCAGGATGATGACGGTGAGGATCGATGTGGTCAGGATTCTGGTTCGCGATAGTGAGAAGAACCGGGACCGGATGAACAGGAACACGGTCGTGATACCGATCGTCATCATGGTCGCGAGCCATATCCCACGTGTCTGTGTGAAGAATTCTGCAAAGAGCAGTATCATGCCAAGAATGATAAACATGAACCGGCGGATACCTGTTCGACGGATGATGAACGGGATAATGACGGTCAAGGCGAGCGCTACATAGTCAACGAACATGATACCGGCGAAACCGAACACCCTTCGCTGCGTGAGGATGGCAAGACCGATGACTTGGAGCGCATTCAGGGTCACGAGGACGAGGAACGGGATGCTCATCACGTCCAAGAACCATCGGTCCTTGATGATCGCAGTCATCATATAGATCAGCAGGATCCAGGCGATGTAGTTCCAGAGGATGAGGATCGGACCGACATGCATGGGCATGTTGATGAATGATGGGATAACGCAAGCGGTATAGATGATGATATAGTTCGTCAACGGATTGGCGAAATCGGTGACCCGGAGGTTGCGATACGTGATCAGGAACGATATGAACACGAGCGGCACGAATAGCAGTGTTGCGACAAAGTAGCTGATATTGATGTTGATGAACAGAAACACGACCAAGAGCACGAACGGGATCGTGAAATTCAACACCATGACCGCCAACAGCGGCATGACGGCGATCCCCATGAGCACAAGGGGCCGGTCTTGGAACAGGAGCGCGAGAACGGCGAATACCACGATGGAAAGACCAATGCGCAGGAATAACCACCACTGACGAATACCGGTGACGCTATCCGCCACATTCCATTTTGGGGCCATCATTTCCATCGAAACGATACTTTCGCGAACTCGGCCTTCAACGATGTGATCTTTGGATTCGTGGAAGTATCAATGATCATCCCCAGAACCATACCCAACATGGTGATACTGGTAACGAAGGACGCACAAAGGAACGCGAACAACAACCTCGGCGGCCAGCTCTTTTTTGCCGCCGGGACCGCTGTGTCGATCACCTGTAGTATAGGATAATCCTTCTTCTCCTCGATCCGAGCCTGTTCATACAATGGAGTGACGAACTCCAGCAGGGAAGCCGAGATTTCCACCGTTCGATAGCGTCGGAGATACTCCAGCGCGTTCGCGGGGAGCCGTTTCATCGACAGCATCAAACTCCCCTTCTCTCCTTGTTGACGGAGCGAGTTCAGCTTGCTTTGGTATTCGGATACTTCGATCTGCAGACTTTTGACCTCAGGGGAGTTCTTGTCGTAAAGTTTTTCCAGGATATCCTTCTGGATCTTTTTTGTCATCAGATTCGACTCCAGTGTACCATAAAGAGTCATCAGTCCAGGCAATTGGGTCTCGAGGTCGTACAATCCAGACCGTTCTTGATAGTGGCGAAGGGAGTCCTCGGCAACGGCAAGTTCTTTGGAGATCTCCGAAACGCGTTTTTCAAGGAAGATCCTGTTCTCCTTCGATTTACTGATCTGCAATTGAATGACCTTGTCATTCAATGCTGCGACAATGTAATTCACCATGGCAGCGGCCCGTTGGGGGTCGGTCGATCGGACAGTAATCTCGAATGCATCCTCGTCTGTTTCTTCTGTTACAATATCGCCCCGCAGTTCTTTTAGGGTTTTTTCACGATAATCGATGTCGGTGGTATCGATATCGTACACTTCATACAGATGGAATTGATGGATGAGCTCCTCTAACATCGTTCTGCTATAGATGATCGTCTTGTATCGGTTGGTCTCGGATTTCGCCCCTGTCTTGCCGATGTTCACAGGCAGGTTCTTCAATCCTTTCAACATGCTCCCCATACCGCCCATCCCATCGGTTTCCGCAGGGATGATCACCGCTGTGGATTCGAACTGTTCATCGATCACCACATAGATGATCGCATATCCAAGGACCAACGAAGAACAAAACACTGTCAGCATCAGACGTATCCGTCTGATCAAAAAGATCATTATGTCCAAGACATCCAATCCCTTATATTCTGCCATGCGCCTATCTCCCTACCAGGATAGCTAACGAAACAATTGTCGCCACGATCCCGAACACCTGACTATAGACCGTAATGTAATAGCTCACCGGCCGGTACGGCTCCTTCGGCACCCAGACGTAATCCCCCTCTTCGATCACCGTGTCGTCCGGATCGAGCCATTGCCGTGTTGCCGCCTTGATCACTTTGATGTCGCTGCGTGCATCGTTCGTCACGCCGCCGGAGGCCGCGATATAATACTCGACCCCTTTGCCGGCGGTATAGAGCACGTGACCGGGATTGACCACCTGACCGAAGACATAAACCGTCTTCTTCTTTGCAGCGATATGGATCTCGTCGCCGTCCCGCAGGAAGACATCCTTGGCCGCGTTCCGCTTCTCCAGCAGTTCGGGAAAATCGGTCACGACGAGTTCACGGTTGATGCGGATATCGGTCTCCAGGTAATAATAGGCGCTGTCGTCCGGTGTGATGCCGCCGCGGCCGCTCTCAAGCCGTTCGATGGCGATCTCCTCTGCATTGACCGATCTGCGGTACAATTGCGAATTCTTGAGCGACGCCTGCGGCGTGACCCCGCCGGCCAGCGCGATGATGGAGGAGAGCGTCGTGGAATCCTTCGTGATGGGATAGGTGCCGGGATACATCACCTCGCCCGTCACTTTCACGCTCGCCGCCCGCTGATCGATGTACTGCTCGTATACCACGATCCGATCCCCGCGCCGCAGCGGAATATCTCCTGCTGCTCCGGACCGGATCGACCGCAGGTCCGCTGTGATATGCTGCGGCTTGTTCCTGTCATCATACCGGGTGATCACCACCCTGCCGCTGTCCGCGATCTTGGAGAGTCCGCGGGCAATGGCGATCATGCCGACCAGACTGTCCCCCTCCGCAAATTCGTACGATCCTTCTTTGTTCACGGCGCCGTAGACCGCCACAAAGTTCCGCTTGATGGTCTTTTGCGGCACGATGATCACATCGCCATCCCGCAGCAATGGATTGTACATGTTCTGCCGTGTGGCATAGTATTTTTCAATATCCGCCGTCTGGCGGGAACCATCACGATGCTCGATGATGATATTGCGCTGTGCGGTTAGCGAATCGACCGGTTCCCGTCCATCCAACCGGTAATTCACCACTTCATCCACCCGCTGGGTTGCACGGACGTACCGTTTCCCCTCTTGTTTCACTGCCCCCTTCAACGTCACGACCAGGGTGCGGGGGGTGAAGAGCGTCACCGTTGAGTTCCCGGAGAGGTACTTCTTGCGGATCTCGGACAGCATCTGTTTCTTCGCCTCTTCCAGAGTCAATCCGCTCACCGTCACTTCGTTCACTGTCGGGATCATCACGGTCCCTTCCGGGGTCACCGGGACCTGGAAATTGAGCGGCAGAGCGGACCAGATACTGACGGCGAAGAGGTCACCCGGCCCGATGCGGTATTCCTTCGGGTCGACCGGACCGTCCATGATGACGGATGCCGGCAACGGGGTCGACTGCAATTGTTTCGTCACCGATGAGGTCTTCTCATCGTCGGTGCGCTCCCGGAACTGCTGTGCGGGAGCGATAGCCGTCAGGAGCATCAATAAGAGAAGGATAGATCGCATGCGCATGGAGTACCGGTTGGTTGTTATCGATTGGCGTACTGCTGAGCGTAATAGTTCTTGTAATCCCCGCTGATGATCCGTTCCCACCAGGAACGGTGCTGCAGGTACCACTGCACCGTCCGGCGGATACCGGTCTCGAATTGGTACGCGGGAACCCAGCCGAGGTCGTTCTTGATCCTGGCGGCATCAATGGCGTACCGGCGGTCGTGACCGGGTCGGTCCTTGACGAAGGTGATGAGCGATTCCGGTTTCCCGAGTTCCTTCAGCACCAGCTTCACGATATCGATGTTCTTCCACTCATTGTGTCCGCCGATGTTGTACACTTCGCCGTTCACTCCCCGGTGCAGTACCGTGTCCAGCGCGGAACAATGGTCCTCCACATACAACCAGTCCCGCACATTCAATCCGTCGCCGTACACCGGCAGCGGACGGTCATTGAGCGCATTGGCGATCATGAGCGGGATGAGTTTCTCGGGGAACTGATACGGACCGTAGTTGTTCGAGCACCGGGTGACGATGCCGGGGAAACCGAACGTATGCTGATACGCAAGCACCAGCATATCGGAGGAAGCTTTACTGGCGGAATACGGGCTGTTCGGATGGAGCGGGGTCTGTTCGGTGAAATAGCCTGTCGCGCCGAGGGAACCGTAGACCTCATCCGTGGAGACATGCAGGAACCGCTCGATGCCGTGAGCGCGGGACGCATCCAGCAGCACCTGTGTTCCGACGACATTCGTCTGCACAAACACCGCCGGACCGCTAATGCTCCGGTCCACATGAGATTCGGCAGCGAAATGGACGATGGTATCGATCGAATATTCCTTGAGCGCAGCCGTTACCGCGGCGGCGTCACCGATATCCCCTTTGACGAACCGGTACCGGGGGTTTTTCTCGACCGATGTCAGATTCTCCAGATTTCCGGCATAGGTCAGCACATCATAATTGACAATGGTATATCCGGGATATTTATTCAGCATGAACTGAACGAAATTACTCCCAATAAAACCGGCTCCGCCAGTAACGAGGATATTCTTCATCGAACCTTCAAAAATTGACCGTATAATAAGAATTTATATAAAACTGACAGGATTTCCAAAGAATATCCTGTTTTTGCGGTGTGGAACGCTATAGTGCGGTAACAAAACGGGGCGAAGGAGGTCCTTTGATGTTGAGGGAATTTACATTTTTTCAGGACAAGAAACACTCAAAATCGCGCAACCGTTGGCAATAACGGTCTTCGTCATGGCACAGACGGCAAGACGGGCCTGCATCAGCTGTTTGTCATCATTGATCACGCGATGTTCATGGTAGAACCGGTGGAACGTCTCCGCGACCTCGCGCAGAAAGGTGGTCAAACGGTGCGGTTCGAAGGAATAGGCGCAGCTTTTCACGGTATCCGGGAATTCGAGGAGTTTTTTCAGGAGGTCCAGCTCTTCCTTCTCCTTGATAAGGGAGAAATCGGTCGTAGCAAGGAGGTGTGCCGGATCGTTCGCATTGATATCGGCCGTCGCGGCGTGACGAAGGATGCTAGCGATACGGGCATGGGCATACTGCAGATAATAGACCGGATTCTTGTCCGACTGTTCCTTGGCGAGTGCGATATCGAACTCGAGATGGGCACCGACACTCCGCATGACGAAGAAATAGGCGACGGCATCCACCCCTACCTCGTCGATCAGGTCGTCCAGGGTATAGGTCTTGGCATTCCGCTTCGACATCTTCACCACTTCATCCCCGTTGACGAACGAGACCATCTGATGGATGATCACCTTCACATCGTCGGTATTGTAGCCGAGCGCCTTCACCCCGTTCAGTACGTCCGGGATGGTGGCGATATGGTCCGCCCCGAAGATATCCACGATCAGGTCGAATCCGCGGCGGAACTTCTCCCGGTGGTAGGCGATATCCGGCAGGCGGTAGGTCGGTTCTCCGGTGCTCTTCACGATCACACGATCCTTGTCCGCACCGAAGGAGGAGGCGCGGAACCAGACAGCCCCTTCGCTGTCGTACGCCAGGTCCCGTTTCTTGAACTCGTCGATCACTTCGGCGATCTTCCCGGTGGAATAAAGCGAGTCCTCGTTATAGAACACATCATGCTTCACATTGAGACGCGCCAGGGTCTGTTTGATGCGGGCGAAGCACCACTGTTCGCCGTAGGTGCGGAAATAGGAACGGTCCGCATCGGTCTCCCGCAGGGAATCCCCCTTCTCGGCGATGATCTCCCGTGCGATATCGGCGATGTACTCCCCTTTGTAGCCTTCTTCGGGGAACGGATAGTCGTCCCCCAGTTCCTGGCGGTAGCGCGCGTAGATGCTCTCCGCCAGCGTCCGCATCTGGTTGCCGGCGTTATTGAAATAGTACTCGCGGGTGACCGCATGACCGGTCCAGTCGAGCAGATTGCCGATCACCTGCCCGATGAGCACCTGACGGCCGTGGCCCGCATGCAGCAGACCGGTCGGATTCGCACTGACCCATTCCAGATTGGTCTTCCGTCCGTTCGCCGCGTTGCTCTTGCCGAACGAGGAAGCCTCCTGCAGGATGCGCTTCGCCTGCTCCACCACGTACCGCGGGGAGAAGCGGAAGTTGATGAAACCGGGTCCGGCGATCTCCACCGCAGCAAGGAATGCATCATCGACCGTGAGCCGTTCCACGATGGACTGGGCCACCTGCCGCGGATTCTTGCCGACCGATTTGGCCAGCAGCATGGCGGCGTTCGTCGTCAGGTCGCCGTGGGCGGCGACCTTCGGGATCTCGAAATTGATGTCAACGGCAGGGTACTGCAGTTCAGCGATGATAGCGGAGAGCTGTTGCTGGAGGAGCTGTTTCATTCGGTCGTCTTCTTCTTTCGGGCGGTCGGTTTCTTGGCGGTCTTCGTTGTTCCGGCAGCGGACCTGGTCCTTTTCGGCGCCGGTGCGGGCGGTTCATCGTTCACATATTCGAACTTCGCATCACCCCAGAGCTTTTCGAGGTTGTAGAACTCACGCGTCTCGGTGTGGAAGATATGCGCCACGACATCGACAAAATCGAGCAGCACCCACCGGCCTTCGGTGTATCCCTCTTTGCGGACCGTCGTTTCCCCCTGTTCGAGCGTTTCGTTCTTCACGGCATCGGCAACGGCGCGGGCCTGCGTGTCTGAATCGACAGAACAGACCACAAAGTAGTCGGTCATGGTCGTCAGCTTCCGCAGGTCGAGAATGGTCACATGGTGGGCTTTCTTGCTCAATGCTGCCTGAGCGATCACTTGGGCGAGACGTTTCGAGGTCACTGTGCTCCTATCGGTTCCACGGGGTTAATGTCTGATAATCCTTGCCGATGACCACGGACGCGGCCACCATCTGGTCGTTGCTGAACTGCTGGACCACGTTCGATGCCGGGATGCCGAGCGCCGCTGCCAGCCGCAGCGCATCCTGCGTCTTCCCGTTCCGGTCGATGACGATGGAATGCTGGACATCGAACGAGGTGTAATTCCCCATCTCCACCACATCGTAACCAGCCTGACGGCAGAACTTCGTCATGGTGCTTCCCACGCCGCTCACGCCGCAGCCGTTCAGCACATTGATCTGCATCGGAACGCGGGTCGTGTCCCGCACCGCTTCAGCCGCTGTTTCCGGCGCTCCGCTCCTCTGTGCCACGATGCCGTAGATCTGGTAGCCGTTGAAGAGCACCAGCAGCACGATGGCGAGGCCGTCGAG
>JABWAK010000286.1 GCA_013361065.1 Bacteroidota bacterium | reverse complement strand
GGTGGATCGACCAAGGGGCAAAAGATAATTAGTTTTAAGATATCGGGATTCGAATCGAATCCCGATGTCGTTTTTACTTGGCAAGGATCATCTTCCGCGCTTCGATCCGCTCATTCAGCTGCAGCCGCACGAAATAGACACCGCCGGGCAGCCGCTCACCGTTGAACTGATACTCGTACCGCCCTTCACTCTGCCTTCCTTCATGCAGGATCTCCAGTTCCTGACCGAACAGATTCACCACGGAGAGCTTCACGTAGAAACTCTCCTTGATGGTGTATTTGATCATCGTGACCGGGTTGAACGGATTCGGATAGTTCTGTTCCAGATGCTCCGGCTCCGGTTCCCGCTGGATACCCCGCATCCGCAGTTCATCCTGCCAGACCAGCTTCGACCCGCCCGCATTCAGCCAGGCATTGTAGACCATGGCGGCATAGAGTTCCGCCCCTTCCTGCATCAGCTCGTTGGTGAACTTCCCCGCTTCCTTCCAGAGGACCGAGTAGTACGTGCTGTTGTAGTTCTTCTTCCCGGCCCGCAGCGCCGTCGTATCGGCACGCATGATGGCCGGCACGCGTGCATGGGAGCGTGCGAGCAACGCAAAGACCCGGTTCACCGGATCGCTCTTCGGATTGTCGAACTTCCGCGGTTCGGTGCGCCGGAAGTTCACCTGATTATAGTACCGGTTCATCAGCTCGATCTCATACCGCCATTTGATCCCGTGGTTCTTCGTCAGCTGGCCGTCGTAGTTCATGGTCGTATTGAGCGGCATGGTCAGATCGCCGATGTAATGCCCCAGATCGGACGCAGCGGAGAGTGTCGCTTTCCAGTCCCCCGCCTTCATCGTCTGCTGCAGTGAATCGTACATGATCAGCACCAAGTACGGCAGATAGCCGTTCATGCGGACCGATTCCTTCCCGTACTTCCTCTCCAGGTCCAGCAGCACCGTCGGCATCGTCCGCTGTGCGAACTCCGGATAGCGTTCCAGTTCGATGAACTGACGGTAGGTCTCCTCCTCGTCCCGCACCTTGCGCCGGTCCACATCGCTGGCATGGTCCCCGAAATGGTAATCAGCATCACGGAAGCGGAGCATGGAGAACGGCAGCATGCGGGCACCGTTCAGATTCACGATGCGGTGTCCTTCCGTCCCCCACGCCGAGGCGATGCCGGCACAGAGGAGGGTCAGCAGGAGGATCCCCGATGACGCCCGGACACTCATCGTCCGCCGGGAAGGTATCGTTGGACAAGAGCACGGAGCTCCGTCAGGTGGGCGGAAGCGATGCCGAGGAAAACGAGGGAAGCGCCGCCGAAGAGCTGAGGCGAGACATGCTCGCCGAGGATGATCACGCCGAGCAGGATGGCGATGAGCGGCGTGACGAATGACGTGAGCGAGAGCAGCACCACCTCGACCCTCTTGAGCAGCCAGAAGTAGCTGACGAACGTCACCACCGTGCCGAAGACCGCCAGGAAGATGATGCTGAAGAGCGCTGCCGGCGTGAACTGCACGGCGGTGGTATCCTCCAGCACCGCGCTGCCGGCCAGGAGCAGACCGGCACTGATCGCCATCGGGACGAAACTGACGACGAACGGACTGATCTCCTGAC
>JABWAK010000139.1 GCA_013361065.1 Bacteroidota bacterium | reverse complement strand
GGCACGTACTACGAGAACATCAACTTCCGCGGCAAGAACATCGTCGTCACATCGCGGTTCTATGAGAATAGCGGGACGCAGTACATCCTTTCCACCGTCATCAACGGCAGCACACCGTCGCATCCCGATACCGCCAGCTGCGTGCTGATCGTCTCGGGCGAATCCTCCTCCGCCGTGCTGCAGGGGTTCATGCTGACCGGAGGGAAGGGGACGCGCTGGACGGATGAACATGGTGCCGGTATCTACCGCGAAGGGGGCGGTATCCTTGTGGCGCTCTCCTCGCCGACGATCCGCCATAACATTATCATGGGGAATGAGATCTTCAATGCCGCTGCAGTGTCGAGTACAGGCGGAGCAGGTATGCGTATCGGGGACGGCGGAGCCACGGTGGAACACAACGTCATCATCCGGAACCGGTCGATGTACGGCGCAGGGATCGTGCTGAACTATTGTTCCGGGACGGTCATCCGGAACAATATCATCGCCGAGAACTCGGTCCGCTCCTACGTTCCCGGAAAACCATCGTACGGCGGAGGGGGATTGTGGATCGGATATCCCATACCGGGCGATACGGCGCCGAACATCATCGAGAACAACACCATCATCGGCAATACGGCGCTGGACGATCCGGCTTCCTCATATCTATCGGGACGCGGAGGTGCGATGGTGGTGCACGGCAACAGTAAAGTGATCGTACGGAACAATATCATCCGTGAGAACCATGCCTCCGGACCGTACGGACCCGTCACCGCTCTCTCTCCGCTCGTTCTGGCAGAGTACAACACGGTCAACGGCGGTTATCCCGGTACCGGCAATACCGATGCCGCACCGGTCTTCGCCGATTCAGCGTACCTTCCTGCCGCGGCATCACCCACGGTGGATGCCGGGGATCCCTCGGCAACGTTCAATGATCCATCCTCCGGCGGTGTTGCTCTGCTGCCGGCCCGCGGAGCATCGCGGAACGATATCGGCGCGTACGGCGGCAGCGGCAGTGCCTTCTTCGTCCCGTTCGGCACCCCCTCATTACTGATGCCGAAGGAAACGATCGACTTTGGGAATGCGCTGACCGGTGATTCTCTTGTGCGGCCGCTGGTCTTCGTCAATCCGGGCAGCCGTTCATTGATGGTGGACAGTGTGCAGCTTCCCTCCGCCGAGTTCTCCGCCGCCGTTTCCGCACCGTTCGTCATCCCTCCGGCAGGCCGGTATACGACTTCTGTCATCTGGAAGCCGGTGGTGCAGCGGCATGCGGCCGAGACGTTGTTCGTGTACCACAGCGGGTTGCATGCCCCCGATCCGTATCCCGTCATCCTCCGCGGGAACAGCATCCCTGTCGCCGTACTGGTGGTCGATCTCGCAGAACATAATTTCGGTTCGATCGATATCAATACGGTGAAGAAGGATACCGTGGTGTTCGTGAAGAATACCGGGACCGGAGCGGACTCGGTCCTCGTGTTGCTCAACACCGGCGGGATCAATCCTTCCGATGCGGTGACGGTCGCACCGTCCCTGCTGCACCTTCCCCCGGGGGATTCGCTCCCGGTCACCTTCACGCTCTTCCCGAACAGGATCAAACGGTCCATCACCGGGATCTATGCGCCGCGCATCGTCGTGCAGTCGACCCGGTCCGCCGCGCCGGTCGTGGTCGAGAAGATCATGCGGTTCCGGCTGACCGGTGTGCTTGGTGTAGAACAAACCACGCCGGTGCCGGGCGAGTTCTTCCTCTCCCAGAACTATCCGAATCCGTTCAATCCTTCCACGATGATCACGTTCACGGTGGATGACGCAGCCCGGCAGCATGCCGTTGTGGAGGTGTTCGATCTGCTCGGCAGGCGTACGGCGGTGCTGTATGACGGTCCTGCCGATGCCGGTGTGCAGTACCGGCTCCGGTTCGATGCGTCGTCGCTTGCCGGGGGACTCTATTTCTGCAGACTCACATCCGGTACCAGGACGATGGTGCGGACGATGCATTTCATACAATAAGTGTTCAGGAAAGGGATCATATGAGGACCTTCATCATTCTTTGCACATTCTGTTTCTCACTGCAGGCGCAGCAGCACACAAGTGCACACGAACTGGCACGCCATGAACGTGCCTTCGCTGCAGCGGCGGATTCGGCCGGGATCAGGAGTTCCTTCCTCGCATTCCTGGACGAACACTGCATCATGTTCAATCCGCATCCGCTCAACGGCATGGAGCTCTACAGGAATCGCCCGGAGTCGAAAGCACATCTTTCGTGGTATCCAGCATTCGTCGAGGTCGCCTCCTCCGGAGAGATGGGACTCTCCACCGGTCCCTGGCAGTACCGTGCGGCGAAAGGGGATACTCCGGCCGCGTATGGATATTACATCTCGGTCTGGAAACGGCGTCAGGATGGTGTCTGGAAAGTGGTGTTCGACAATGGGATCGGGTATCCGAAGAACGTGCACCGGCAGGAACCGGAGACGTTCAGAATGATCACGCAGCAAAGCCCGTCCGCCGGTCCATTACAGACTTCACACGGGATGATGGATGCCGAACGTGCATTCCGGAAGGAGTGGTCGAAGAACGGAGCCGCGGCAGCGGTGGAACGTTTCGGTGACAGCGACGTACGGGTCTACCGCAACGATGCATTCCCGGCAGTGGAACGGAAGAACGCCGCTGCACTGGTGCGCCAGAAGGAGAGCGGCATGACCTTCACGGCGTCCGATTCGGTCATCGCTGCATCGGGGGATCTGGGATATGTCTACGGCATCGCCGTTTCACCGGTGAAAGATTCCGCCAGCTACGTCCGTGTCTGGCGGTACCGCTCAGGATGGAAACTGGCCGCCGATGTCCTTGACCCGTTCCGTAAACAATGATGCCGCTCTTTTCTACCGGAGCACAGGGAGACGGACGAACCTGCTTATGTCCGGATATGCGTCAGCCACGGCAGCTGCAGAGGCAACGAAGGACTGCAGTTCCGCCGGCGTACCGGTCAGGATGATCTCGTTCTCCCGCCGGACGAACGGAGTACGGAGCTGCTTGTTGTCCGCCAGTTTCACGAGCCATTCCCCGTCCAGCGTGCGCAGGGTGAGGGAGTCACCGTTCAGGTCGATGCGGGAGAAGAGATGGACGGAGAGATAATGATGCTCGTCCGAACTGCTGAGCGGCGCAGTGTCCAGATAGAGCGTTCCGCGGACCCTCCCGAATTGTCCCGCGTACATCGCTGTATCCTGATCCTCCGTTGAGATCACTGTCACCTTGTAATTCGTCCCTTCCAGTACCTCGAACCGGTACTCCGCACCATCCGTCCGCCACCATCCTTCGATCGCTGCCACATTCACCGACTGCTCCGGGGTGAAGAGCGGATGAAGGGAACGGGCAGGGCAGCCCCACAGCAGAACGGTGAGACTGCCGATGAGAATGAACCGGAACAACGCACGGCGTTCGGTCATGGGTCCTCCTTGTCTGGTGATGATCAATCCGGCAGCCGGTAGAAGATCGCGTACCGGTCGCCGTACGGTATCGGGGCCGTGAACTCTCCCGCAGCGAGTCCGCGCATCGCGTTGCGGACCTCTTCGGGATAGATCTGGATGTTCACTGTGCCGAGGTTCCCGTCCTGCACCCGCGATTCAGCGCAGGAGAAGCGGCGTGCGGTCTCGCCGAACCCCGCTCCTTGTTTGAGCATCTGATAGGCCGAATCGGCCCGTCCTGCATCCGAGCAGACGATCTCTGCCAGCGGTACCAGCTGCGGTTCCGAGAAGCGGATGACCGCCGTTTGCTGCACCCAGATCGGGACCGGTACGCCGTTCACTTTGGCAGGGGTGTAGCGCCAGGAACGGATCGCTGTGATCGCGGCGGAATCCCATGCAGCGTCGCCGCTGCTGCGGATGAGGACCGCATCGGTCACCGTTCCGGTCTTGCTGATATGCAGTTCCAGCGGGATGCGGAGCTGTGATGCGGCAGCGGTGTTCGGGAATGCCGGGAGCGGCTGCTGCTGGATGAGGATCGGCAGTGAGGTATTCGTGTCGGGCTGCGAGGAGGAACAGCCGGTGAGGAGGAACAGTGAGAACGTGAGCAGGAAGACGAGGAGAGGTTTCATGATGACCTCCTGAAGTATGATGATGCAATGTACCGAATACTTGCGTGGAAGTCTACACCGGCGGCAACGGCAAACAGGAGCCGCAGGTCCGCAGGCAAGATGTTGTCACGGCTTCGGTTCCAGCAGTACCATGAATTCCATCTCTGCCGTCCCGGGGAACATATCGAACGGTACCGCCATCACTGCCCGGTACCCGGCACGGTCCCACCGCTTCAGTTCCTTCCCGATGATCTCCGCATTGCAGAAGATATGCAGCACCTTCTGCGGCTGCTGTTCCGCCAGGAATTCGATCACCTCTTCCGACGTCCCGTTCCGCGGCGGGTCGATGAGGAATTTCAGGCCCCCGCTGTTCCGCCCTCCGGCGGGACGCTGGAAGAATCTCGGCAGCGTTTCCACAGAGATGTCCGCTGCATGGAACCGTACGTTGTTCCGCTTGTTCCTTTTCGCATTGTCGATCGCATCGTTGATGGAACTGCGTGAGAGTTCCACACCGGTCACATGCTGCACGGACGGTGCGAGCGTCAAAGAGAAGAGTCCGTACCCGCAGTAGAGATCGAACAGCGTATCCTCCGGACGCAGATCGAGCAGCGTCCGTGCCTGATCGATGAACGCCGGAACGATGCCGTGATTGGTCTGCGTGAAGGAGAGCGGGGAGTAGAGGAACTTCGTCGTCCCGACCGTGTGGAGCAGTTTCTCCGTGCCGTAGACCTTGGTGAGCGGTTTGGGATTGGACTGTGCCCCTTTCCGCGGGGTGCCGGAGAGATAATACTTGGACCGTTCCTCATCCACGAACACATAGACGCCAGTGACGTTCTTCGCTTTGAATGTAAGGCTCTTGGACAGGGCGTTCACTTCGCGTCGGTTGGAGGAGGAGAAATGGTTCATGTTGAAGATCACGATCGCTTCCCGGTCATCCCCCTTCACGATCACATAGTTGAATTCCTGGACGAGCGTCGACTGCTCCTTCCGCTGCAGCTGCTCCTGGATCACCCCGTAGATATGCGCATGGGAGGCCGGTTCGATCACGCATTCCCTCACATCCATCGGATAGCTCCGCGCCGATTCGTCATCCACCCCGATCAGTCCCAGGAAGAACCTTTTGCCGATGATGAATGCTTTCCGCTTGCTGACGGTCCGGTAACGCCGGCCGTCGGGGGAAGGGACGAGAGGAGCGCAGCGGATGCCGGTGCCCAGCGAATCCCAGAACGCATCCACAGCTCCCTGTTTCCCCTTCAATTCGGCTGGGTAGTCGATGGCTGAGGAGAAACAGAGCGTACACCGTTTATCGAAGGAGGTCTGGCATTCACCGACATGCAGCCGGCGGTTCGGATGTTTGGCAGCGGCGGAGGTAAGGGATTCAGCGAGTGTTTTCAATTGGGAAGGCCGATTTCTCTATATTAAGTCGATTCTCTGTTTTTAACTTACACCAATTGTTCTTACCTTTCAATGAGAATATGAAATTTTATCGGAAAATCAGGAAACAGGTCAGTCCCGAGAACCTCGCGGAAACTGTCAGGGAGAACAAGAAGGGGACAGCCATCGTGCTCGCGGCGCTGCTGCTGATCCTGTATGTGCTCTTCAATAATAATGGAGTTGTCGCTCGCATCCGTCTGGAGATGGAGAAGACCGAAGCACTGGAGCGGATCCGCGTCGCGGAGGAGGAACAAAAGAGGCTCAAGGACCAGTCCAAAGCATTGGATGGTGATCCGAAGGCGGTGGAGAAAGTAGCGCGTGAGAAGTACGGCATGGTGAGGGAGAATGAAAAAGTTTACAAAGTAGTACCAAAAAAATAGTTTCGATTATCAAGATTCCAAGATTCCCCGATGGATGGGTACGTTATAGATCTCATTTCATGGTTTGTTGATCGTTCAATCTTGATAATCATGCAATTTTGATAATCTTGATAATTCTTTTTTATCTTTTTTTTGAACTCAACCGATAAACATATCCCATTAGCCGAACGCGTCCGCCCGAAGTCGCTGGACCAGTATGCGGGACAGTCGCACCTGCTCGCTCCCGGCAAACCGCTGCGGCAGATGGTGGAGAAGGACGAGCTCCGTTCGTTCATCCTCTGGGGACCGCCCGGTGTGGGGAAGACGACGCTGGCGCGCATCATTGCACAGCAGACCCGCTCGGAGTTCTTCGCGCTGAATGCCGTCTCCTCCGGCGTGAAGGATGTCCGCGATGTCATCGCGCGCGCGGAGGAGTTCGCCCGCTCGTTCAAACGGACGATCCTGTTCATCGATGAGATCCACCGCTTCAACAAGGCGCAGCAGGATGCGCTGCTGCATTCTGTCGAATCCGGCACTCTGACGCTCATCGGTGCCACCACCGAGAATCCGTCATTCGAAGTGATCGCTCCGCTCCTCTCCCGTATGCGCGTGTTCGTCCTGGAGCCGCTTGGCCGTCCGGAACTCGAGACGATCCTGGACCAGGCATTGGCGCAGGACGGTGAACTGACCGCGGAGAACATCCGTATCGAGGACCGGGACTATTTCTTCCTCCTCTCCGGCGGCGATGCGCGGAAGCTGCTCAACGGACTCGAGGTGGCGTTCCAGATCTCCGAACCGGATCCCGCCGGTGTTCACCTCCTCACGCGTGAGATACTGGAGGAAGCGTTCCAGCGGAAATATTCGCTCTATGACAAGAAGGGGGAGCAGCATTACGATATCATCTCCGCTTTCATCAAAAGCATGCGGGGCAGCGATCCGGATGCCGCGGTCTACTGGCTCGCACGGATGCTGGAAGGCGGGGAGGACCCGAAGTTCATCGCGCGGCGCATGATCATCCTCGCATCGGAGGATATCGGCAATGCGGACCCGGCCGCGCTGATGATGGCGGTCGATGCATTCACTGCGGTCGACTATGTCGGCATGCCCGAAGGACGCATCATCCTCGCGAATGTCGCCACCTATCTTGCCGGCGCTCCGAAGAGCAACGCATCGTACATCGCCATCAACGAAGCGATGGAGGATGTCCGCCGTCTGCCGAACCTGCCGGTGCCGCTCCACCTGCGCAATGCGCCGACGAAACTGATGAAGGGGCTCGACTACGGCAAAGGCTATCAGTACGCACACGATTTCGAGAACAATTTCATTGAACAACAACACCTTCCGGACCAGCTCGCGCAGAAGCGGTACTACCGCCCCACCGAGAACGGCCGGGAGAAACAGATCAAAGAACGGTTGTCCAATCTCTGGAAAGGGAGGAAGTAAGTCTATGGATACACAGTCATTGATCGAGAAACTCAGGGAACACTGCACCATCGTGGTGTTCGGTGACTCCATCTCCCGCGGTGTCATCTATGACGAGGAGAAGAAACGGCATTCCCTGCTGCTGGAGAGTTTCACCAATCTGGTGAAGGAACGTCTGTCCGGCGTGGTCTTCAACGCGGCGAAGTTCGGCAGCACCCTGGTGGAAGGGCTCCAGCGGCTGCAGAGCGATGTGCTGCAGCGGAAACCGGACATCGTGCTGATCGAGTTCGGCGGGAACGACTGCGACTTCGAGTGGGATGCCATCGCTGAGGATCCGGCAAAGGAGTATTCCCCGAAGACGGAGCGGAAGACCTTCTACGAACAGCTGACGGAACTCGTGGCGAAACTGAACGGGATGAATATCATTCCCGTCCTCGTCTCGTTACCGCCGCTCGACGCTGAGAAGTACTTCCGCTGGGTGAGCCGGAGCAGCGACCAGGCACAGCAGAACATCCTGAAGTACATCGGGAACATCTCCCGCATCTACTCCTGGCATGAGCAGTACAATGCCGCCATCCTCCGTGTGGCGGAGGAGACCAAGACGCGTCTCATCGATATCCGCTCCTCGTTCCTCCAGGCCGAGGATTATACCAAGCTCATCTGCCTGGACGGTATCCATCCCAACAAGGAAGGACACCGCATCATCGCGGAGAAGATCCTGAACTATATCCAGACCAATTACACATTCCTTCTCAACAATCAACCGCACACCACTGCGGCACGCTAGGACCTCCATGGCTCAACAACTCGCGATCGGCGTCGATCTCGGCGGCACGACGGTCAAAACAGGACTCATCGACAGCTCCGGTACCATTCTCGCACAATCCAAACTTCCCACTCTGGCGGAGGTGAATCCTGCCGCGGTCGTCGGGCAGATCGTCAAGTCCATTCAGGAAGTGCTGCCGCATGCCGGCGGCCGTCCCCTGGCCGGTATCGGCATCGGTTCCCCGGGACTCATCCAGAATCCCGGCGGTATCGTGAAGAGCCCGCCGAATATGAAGGACTGGGATGTCGTACCGCTGGCGGACGAGATCCGCAAGGTGTTCAATGTGCGGGTGGAAGTGGACAACGATGCGAACGTGGCAGCGGTGGCCGAAGCGAAATTCGGCGCCGGGAAGCAGTATCCCGATTTCCTCTTCGTCATCTGGGGCACGGGGGTCGGCGGCGGCATCATCATGAACAATCAGATCTACCGCGGTCCCTCCGGCGGAGCCGGGGAAGTGGGGCATATCTCCATCGACTACAACGGACTCCTCTGCAACTGCGGCACGAAGGGATGCGTGGAAGCGTATGTGGGACAGAAGCATCTCTCCAAACGGACCATCGAGAAACTGAAGAGCAATCCCAATTCGAAGATCGTCGAGATGGTCGGAGGCGACCTGGACAAACTGGCGCCGATGCATCTCTCGCAGGCGGCCGAAGCGGGCGATGCGCTTGCAACGGAGATCCTTACCGAAGCCGGAACGCTGATGGGGGTGATGATCGGCAGTGTGATGAGCACGCTCGATTACCGCGTGACCGTCATCGGCGGCGGCGTCTCTGCCGTCGGCGATTTCGTGTATGATGCGATCCGCGCCTCCGTCCAAAGGAATGTCCAGAAACCGATGCGCGAGGAGATCAGGATCGTCCGCGCGCAGCTCGGGAACGATGCCGGTATCTTCGGCGCCGCCGGTATGGTGCTGTAACATGCGGCTGCGAATGACGATACGGTGCGGATCTTTGGTGTGATACGGCTGCGACTCCATATGATGCTGCGGCATGCGGCCATGCGTCCGGTGACGGCCGCACTGCTGCTGTTCCTCCTCCTGCCCGCTCTCTCTTCCGCTCAATCGAAGGATACGCTCGCTCTTCCGTCCGACTCCCTTGCCGTGATGCAGGATTCGCTCGCGGCAGAGGAGGGCGGGATCGATTCGGTCGTCACGTACACCGCGCAGGATTCCATCGTCTTCACGTTCGCCGACAAGGGTATGAAGATCTTCGGCAAGGGGGACATCCGCTTCAAGGATCTCAGCCTGAAATCCGAACGGATCGACGTCAACTGGAACACCAACCAGCTGGAATCGTACGGCGTGTTGGACAGTGTGAAGGCGCAGAGGACCGATTCGCTCAAGCAGCGCTACACTGGCACACCGGAGATGGTCGAAGGACCCGACACCTATAAAGGATGGAAGATCTCCTACAACTTCAAGACGCAGAAAGGCCGCGTTACGCTCGGTGAGACTGCTGAGGACCAGGGCTACTATCAGGGACAGCAGATCAAGAAGGTGGACAAGGAGATGCTCTTCAT
>JABWAK010000138.1 GCA_013361065.1 Bacteroidota bacterium | reverse complement strand
CTGTGTGAACTCGATGCGCTGGTGGCCGGGCGGCGAGAGGCGGACCATGCACTCCCCAAGGGAGACGAGGTCATAACGGGTGTCGGATGCGGATTTGATCTTGAGAGCCATAGCAATGCCTTTGCGATTGAGAGTGTTCGTGTGAATGATCCGATTGGTCCGTCAGACATCCGCCGGGTCGAGATTCGGAACGAGCAGATGGATGATCAGCAATGCGATCAGGTACATGCTGCCGGCGATGACGAAGATCAGGAAATAACTGCCGGTCCACGCCAGGATATATCCCACCGCCTTCGCCACCACCATCCCTCCGATCGCGCCGGCCATACCGCCGATCCCGACCACCGAACCGACCGCGCGCCGCGGGAACATATCTGACGCGATGGTGAAGATGTTCGCCGACCAGCCCTGATGCGCGGCGGCAGCGATGCTCACCAATCCGACCGCGACCCAAAGGTTACTCGTCATGGAAGCGAAGACGATCGGCACGACCGCAACGGCGCAGATGAGCATCGCCGTCTTGCGGGACTTGTTGATGCTCCACCCTTTCTTGATGAAATGGGAGGAGAGCCAGCCGCCGCCGATGCTTCCCACATCCGCTACCAGATAGATCACCACGAGCGGGAGTCCCACGGAGAGGAGCGTGATACCGTGATTCTTGTTGAGAAAATCGGGTACCCAGAAAAGATAGAGCCACCAGATCGGATCGGTCATGAACTTGCCGATGGCGAACGCCCAGGTCTGCCGGTGCGGGAAGAGACGGCGCCACGGGATCTTGGTGGTCGGCTCCTCCGGGTCGCTTTGGATGTGCGCCAGCTCCGCTTTGGAGACTTTGGGATGTTCGGTAGGATGATAATAAAGGAGCCACCAGAATCCGAGCCAGAGAAAACCGATCGCACCGGTGATGATGAACGCTTCCTGCCACCCGTACGTGATGGTGATCCACGGAACGATGATCGGCGCGATGACCGCACCGACGTTGCTGCCGGCGTTGAAGATACCGGTCGCTAATGCCCGTTCTTTCTTGGGGAACCATTCTGCCACGGTCTTGATGGCGGCGGGGAAGTTGCCGGCTTCACCCAATCCCAGGGCGAACCGGGCGGCAGCGAAACCGGTGACCGATTTGGCCAGCGCATGCGCCATGGCGGCAACACTCCAGAAGATGATCGCCAGCGAGAATCCCTTCTTCGTCCCGAGCCAGTCCATCAGCCGGCCGACGAGCAGCAGTCCGATCGCATAGGCGAGCTGGAACGCCAGCACGATATTGCTGTAGTCGATCTCATCCCAATGGAGTTCCTTCGCCAGGGTCGGCTTCAGGATACCGATGATCTGCCGGTCGATGTAGTTGATCGTTGTAGCGAAGAAGAGCAGAGCGACGATCGCCCACCGGTAGTTGCCGATCTTCTGTTTGACAGTGTCCATGCGGTTGGTCTCCGTTAGAAGTTCTGATGCATCATGAGTTTTTGATTCCAGCTGCCGGCGGTCTGACGGTGCAAGGCATCGGTCATCGTTCCGGTATCGATCGCGTGCAGATGTGCGGCAACAACATCGGTCAAGCCCGGCACAGCCGTCAGGTCCGTCCCCCACAGTTCAGCGGACGACAGGAGCCGTCGGGTGACCGCTCCATGGTCCTGTCCTGCACTCTCCCATGCTGCACGGAAGACCGCGATGACATCCTCCGCATCCTGGATGGGATACTCTTTGCCTTGATAGGTGCCGACGGAACCGTTGGGACCGGTCCCGGAGGGTCGGTAGAACCGGAGGAGCGCAGCAAGACCGAGCGACAGCCGCACCGGTACCGTTCCATGTTTGGCGTGATAGGCCAGCAGGGACGGCAGGACGCGCACTTTGTATTTGGAGGCGGAATTGAGTGTGATGGAGATGAGCGCGTGCTTGATATAGGGATTCCGGAACCGTTCCAGCACGGCCGATGCAAAGCGCTGCCGCTCCTCCGGATCGAACTCCAGCGTCGGCAGGATCTCATCGAAAACAGCTTCACGGATGAAGCCGCCGACCAGTGTATCATCCATGCATTCCTTGACGAACGACTTCCCCGCGAAGAGCGCAGGGATGGTGAAGGTCGTATGCGCACCGTTCAGAATGCGGACCTTCAGCGTCCGGTGCGGCGTGATGTCGTCGGTCCAGACCACGTTGAGTCCGATCGTCTCGAACGGCAATTCTTTTTGCGCCGCTGCGTTCCCCTGGATGACCCACTTGTGGAACACTTCGCAGGCCACGATCAGATCGTCCTGATATCCGAACGAAGCGCAGAGTGCCGCCGCTTCATCCTTCGGATACCCCGGCACGATCCTGTCCACCAATGTATTACAGAAGGTGTTGTTCTGCTCGATCCACTGCCGGAATGCACCACCGCATCCCCAATCCTCGCCATGACGCAGTACCGCTTCCTTCAGCATGTCGCCGTTCCGTTCGATCAGCTCGCACGGGATGACGATCATCCCTTTGGCAGGATCACCGGAGAATTTCGTGAAGCGCTCGAACAGCAGGATGGCCAGTTTCGCAGGATAGGATGAAGGACAGCGGTCGGAAGGTTTCGGCTGCGGCACGTACTCGATGCCCGACTCGGTGGTATTGGAGATCACATATCGCAGATCGGGATTGGACGCACAGGCGATATAGTCATGATAGTCACGGTAGGGATTGATACAGCGGCGGATGGCGGTCACAACATCCTTCCGTTCCACCAGTGTACCATTGTCGAACCCGCGCTGGACGACGGTATAGAGTCCATCCTGTTCGGTCAGTTTGTCCACCATGCCGTTCTCGAGCGGCTGGACCACCACGATACTGCCGTTGAATTTCCCTGCATTGATCAGTTCATTGAACTGCCAGTCGACGAACGCACGGAGGAAGTTCCCCTCGCCGAATTGCAGCACCCGTTCCGGCATCGCTGCGGTCGTTCCGATCCGGACCGCCGGGAATTTCTCAGGCTCCCGGAGAAGACTCCGGCGGAGTTTTGGCAATGAGGTATCGGTCTCCACTTACAGCGTCACTCCTGTCTTCCAGATGGCGATCTCCTTGTATCCGTTGACCTCGTTCTTCGTCTTGATGCGTCCGGATGCGACATCGAGCAGGTAGGTCATGAACTCATCGGTCAGCGATTCGAAGGTCGCCTGGCCGTCCAGCAGTTTGCCGGCGTTGAAATCGATCCATCCCGGTTTGGCCGCATGGATCGCCGAGTTCGTGGAGATCTTGATGGTGGGAACGGGGAATCCGAGCGGCGTCCCGCGGCCGGTGGTGAACAGCAGGATGGTCGCACCGCTGGCGGTCATCGCTGTGGACGAGACACCGTCATTCCCCGGTGCGTTCACCAGGACGAGTCCGCGCTGTGTGATCGGCTGTCCGTATTCCAGCACTTCCGTGATGACCGCATTCCCCCCTTTTTGGATCGCACCGAGCGATTTCTCCTCAAGTGTGGTGATGCCGCCGGCCTTGTTCCCCGGCGAGGGATTTTCATACACCGGCTGGCCGTACTTCAGGAAGTACTCCTTGAAATTGTTGATGAGCGCCACGATGCCGTCGAAGACCTTCCGCGAAGCGGCACGGTTCATCAGCAGCTGCTCCGCGCCGAACATCTCCGGCACTTCGGTCTGCAGTACGCTTCCGTTGTAGGAGGTGAGCGCATCGGTGATGCGTCCCACCAGCGGATTGGCCGTGATCCCGGAGAATCCGTCGGACCCGCCGCATTTCACACCGATGGTCAGCTCGGAGACCGGCACCGGTTCACGCCGGTCGTCCTTCATCGCCTCGAACAGTTCCTCCACCGCCTTCAGGCCTTCTTCGATCTCATCCGCCACCTTCTGGGAGTTGAAGAAGCGGAGACGCTTCGGATCGATGTCCGGAATGCTCTTGATGAGCTGATCGAGCTGCAGATTCTCGCATCCCAGTCCGAGTACGAGCACCGCTCCTGCATTGGGATTGCGCGCCAGTCCGCCGAGCACGGCGCGCGTATTCACCAGGTCATCCCCCAGCTGACTGCAGCCGAACGGATGCGAGAACGAAAAGACACCGTCGAAATTGTCCCGGACGAACCGCTGGTTGGCCAATTGCGAGATACGCTCCGCAGAGCGGTTCACGCAGCCGACGGAATTGATGATCCAGATCTCGTTCCGCGTGCCGACCTTCCCGTTCGGACGGCGGTATCCCATGAAGGACGGGACCTGTGCCGGCGCAGCGGACGCATGGAGCTGCGGCGTATAAGAGTATTCGAGGGTCCCTTCCAGATCGGTCTTCAAATTGTGCGCATGCACCCACGCCCCTTTGGCGATCGGCTGCGTTGCACGGCCGATGCGGACGCCGAATTTGTACACTCCTTCGCCCGGAGCGATCTCCTTCAATGCGATCTTATGCCCAAGCTCGATCGGCTCCAGCACCGTGAGCGGTGTCCCATCCACCGTCACAACGGTACCGGCTTCGATCGGGGCGACGGCAACGCAGACGGAATCGTTGGGACGGATCTTCGTGACGGTCGGTGTCATACTTTCACCTGTTGTGTGCGGTTCGCGTTCACCGGGAAATCGAAATAGCGGCGGACGTTGTGATAGGAGATATCCGCGACCATCGACCCTACCAGCGCGGTATCATTCGGCAGCGTGCCGTTCTCCATCTCCGTGCCGAGCATGTTGCAGAGCACCCGCCGGAAGTACTCGTGCCGCGGATAGGAGAGGAAACTGCGGGAATCGGTCAGCATCCCGATGAAACGGCTGAGCAGTCCGAGATTGGAGAGGGCGTTCAGCTGCCGCTCGATCCCGTCCTTCTGGTCCAGGAACCACCATGCACTCCCGTACTGCACCTTCCCGGCGGACGAACCGTCCTGGAAGCAGCCGATGAGCGATGCCATCATCTCGTTGTCGCGGGGATTCAGATTGTAGACGATCGTCCGTGCCAGCGCATTGTCCGCATCCAGGCGTGAGAGCAGCCGTGCCAGCGGACGTGCGATATCGAAATCGCCGATCATGTCGTATCCGGTGTCCGGACCGAGCGACCGGAACATCCTCGCGTTCACATTGCGGAGCGCGCCGATATGGAACTGCTGCACCCATCCCTTCTCATGGTCCATCACACCGAATTCGTAGAGCATTGCCGATTTGAATTTCAGGATCTCTGAACGGTCCAGTGTGCGGCCGGAGAGAACGGCGGAAAAGATCGCAGCGATCTCCTGTCCGGTGTACGGTTCGGCGTAGGCATTCTCGATCCCGTGATCGGAGAGGCGGCATCCCATGGAATGGAAGAACGCATGCCGGTCGCGCAGCGCCTGGAGGAAATCATTGAAGGAACCGATGGAGCGGTTCGAAGCTGCTTCCAGGCGTTTCACATAGGAGACGAATCCTTCTGCATCCTCTACCGCCATCGCTTTGTCGGGCCGGAATGCAGGCAGCACGATGCGGCGGAACCGCTCATCCGCACGGATGGCGGCATGATGTTCCAGGGAGTCGACCGGATCGTCCGTTGTCACCACCAGTTCCACATTGAACCGGCCGAGGATGCCCCGCGCGGAGAAATCGTCCGAGCGGAGCAGCGCATTCGCCCGGTTCCAGACCGATTCCGCCGTACCGGGATGCAGGAGCACATCGGTGATGCCGAACGGTTTCTTCAGTTCCATGTGGGTCCAGTGATAGAGCGGGTTCCGCAGCGTCGCCGGGACCGTGGCGGCCCAGCGATCGAACTTCTCCCGGTCCGTTGCATCACCGGTGATGAACCGCTCATCGATGCCGTTCGTGCGCATCGCGCGCCATTTGTAATGGTCCCCGTACAGCCAGATCTGCGTCAGATTCTCCCACCGTTTGTCCTCCGCGATCTCCTTCGGGGAGAGATGGCAGTGATAATCGATGATCGGCAATGTCTCGGCATAGTCATGGTACAGGGTCTCCGCCGTTCTGTTGGAGAGCAGGAAATTCTCGGAGATGAATGGTTTCATGGGTAATCCCTTCAGCAAGGATGATGCAGACCTCAGCGCTGCAGCACCATCCGTTTGGTGACGGCGCGGCGGCCGTCCGTGACCGTATAGAAATAGACGCCGCTCGACAGACCGGCAGCCGAGAACCGGGCGTGATACTGCACGCCGGGCTGCACCGCACCGCGGAACGGTTCCGCGATGTGCTGCCCGAGCAGATTCCGCACGGTGACCACCGCTGTACCGGGACGCTGCACGGTGAACGTGATCATCGTTTCCGGATTGAACGGATTCGGATAGTTCTGCTCCACACGGAATGCTGCCGGTACGGTACTCACCGCTGGCGCAGTTCCGACCGATGTCGGGAACGCTTCCACCGGACGCACCGGGAGCCAATCACCGGAGAATGCGGGAGAGGATGCATTCTTTCCGAAGATGTTCGCCAGCGTGTAGAGCGCTGCTGCGGAATCCGACAGCTGCGAGGACCAGGCAACACGCTGTGTCACGGAGGAACCGGGACCGGTGCTCTTATACTCTGCATAGAGTGCCGGCGGCACGTTCCATGCCAGCCAGCCTGCCGGATGCAACGTTGCCGGTTCGTGGGTCCGGAGGAAGACGGTGCGGGGAGCGGACTGCCACGGTCTGCCGAGGTAGAACGAAGTGACAGGGATCCCGTTGAATCCGGTGTCCGGCGCTGCGATGCTGCAGTCACGGAACACATATCCGTACTGCGAACCGGGCTCCGTCGCTGCGGCGGTGATCGTTCCGCCGTTCCGGTTGACCACGATGGTGCAGCTGTCGAAGACGACGATGTTCCGTCCGAAGATGAAATCCACCGACCCTTCGATGATATTCTTCCAGTGATAGGTCCGCTGCACACCTTTGCCGCCCCAGGTGTAATAGGTGTCCTGATAACCGAGCAGACGGCAGTTGTAGTACGCCTGACGGTCCCCGTTCACCCGCAGTGCCACCGCCTGCTGATCGGCGAACGTACCGTCATTCTTCACCGTATTTTGGAATGTGATATTCATTGCCGTGAAATCATCCGCATCGATCGCCGTGCTGTACGACGTACTGGTCCCGCCGCTCTTCCCGGCATAATCATCATACGTCAGGATGGTGCTGTCCCGGTCCTCCCCGATGAGCACCACATTCACCTTGCCGGTCGCCAGCAGGAGTTTCTCTTTGTACACACCCTTGCGGACGAAGATGATGTACGAGCCGGTGTAATTCGCCGGCACGGCATTGAAGGCCGCCTGCACTGTTGTATAGTCCGCCGGACCGGTCTTCGCCACCGTCACGCGGACGGTCGGTGCGATCGCCTGTGTGGTGAACGAGGTCTCCACTCCGTATCCGGTGCCGTTCTTGTTGACGGCATACGCGCGGACATAATAGGTCGTGGAAGGGATCAGATCCTTCATCACTGCAGAAAAGGAACCGGTCCCGCTTCCGGCCGCAATGGTATGATCGGTGGTGGTCGGACCGGGTGCAGTGCTCCAGCAGATGCCGCGCTGGGTCACCGTGTCGCCTCCCCAGCCGGTCACAGAACCGCCGCCGGTCGCACTGGTCGCCAGGATGGTATTCACTGCTGAGGTCGTCACGATCGGGGCAGTGCGGACCAGCAAGGTCGTGAAGGAGTGTTCGGCACCGTATGCCGTCCCCGAGCTGTTCGTTGCGAACGCACGCAAAAAGTATGTCCGGCCCGGTGTCAGTCCTGCGATGGAACTGACGAAGGAACCGGAGCCGCTCCCCTGCAGCTGTACCGATGATGCCGTGGTGGGACCGGACACCGTATCCCAGCAGACACCCCGCTGCGTCACTGCCCCTCCGCCGTCTGTGACGATGGTACCGCCGCTCACGGCAGCAACATCCGAAACATTGAAGATCGGTGTGGTCGTCACCGTGGGAAGATCGATCACCGCAGTGCCGGTCGTGGTTCCGGCGATGACCACATTCTGCAGCAACAAGTACTTCCCGGTATTGCTGCCGGTCTGATTATGCAGCCAGGGATAGACGCGCACATGGAACGCACCGCCGGCCGGCACCGCAGCATTCAGCGCACTCCAGGCTGAATCGAATCCCGTATTGTTCGGTAGATTGGCGGCGCCGGCATACAGCTCTGTCCGCGCCGTGAATGTGGAATCGGTGGACCAGAACACCTTCGCCCGCATGTTGGAGCCGCTGTTTCCGGCAAGGTATAGTTTCACCCAGGAGACATTCAGCGAAACCCCCGCTTTAGGCCGCACGGTGAACTGGACGAACACCGTCTCGATCTGCGTGGTCTGGTTGAGCGGCCAGGCATTCCCGGTGATCCGGATCCGCTGACTGGCATTGAATCCGGTGTATTGGTTCACTTCGGTGTTGCGGAACAGTTCCGATTGTGCAAGAACATACCCGGCTGTGGACGGTGCGATCGTCGTTGCGGCGGTGAGCGGCCAGACCACGGACGCAGTATCCTGAGCCGTCAGCCGAGAGAGCAGCAACAGCAGCAACAGAACGAATGACCGATGGTTTCGCATCGTATTCATTTCAGCATCACCATTCTTCTTGTTGACGTGTGCGGACCGGCCGAGAGCCGGCAGAGATAGATGCCGCCGGCAAGATCCCGGGCATCGAGGTGCACGGAATATTCGCCGCGGGACCGGAATCCTTCGGCAAGCAGTGCGATCTCCCGTCCGAGCAGGTCGTAGACCGCCAGCCGGACGACAGCATCGTCAGCAATCCGGTACACGATGGTCGTGGAAGGATTGAACGGATTGGGATAGTTCTGCAGCAGTGAGAATTGCTGCGGTGCCGTCATCTCCTGGTCCGGAAGACCGGCAGGCGCCGTATATTCGAACGCACCAAGATCCGGAGCCGGTCCGTTGAAGGCAAAACCGATATCGGTACCGGCATTCACCGCGCTGCTTCCGGCGGAAAGACGAAGGAAGGGAACATCCGGCAGCGAGCCGTCCGGTTTCCGAGGACCACGGATACCGGTGGTATCGAGCGATGCGAAATCCGCTTCGGACACGGCGAGCGGGATCGTCCAGCTGTTCGTGGTCTGCCGTGCGAATCCGGCAAGATTCACTTTGTTGCCAAGTTCAAGACTGTTCTTCACCACCAGCGATTCACTGGCACGGATGAACGAGCTCACTTTATAGTTCTCTGCGCCGTTCCGGTACCCGGTGCAGTGGAGCAGCACCATCGTCCCGCGGTTGTTATTCTGATCGAACCCTTTCACCCTGTTGTCGAACGCCAGGCATCGGGTGAGCGTCACATTGTGGCGCAGGCTGTCCTTGTTCGACGTATCCCCGCCCCCCATTTTGAATCCATTGCCGTTCCCGGTCGCGATGACCGAATTGTCCCGGAGGTAGCCGTTCATGAACGACCAGCAGTTCTCGATCACGGTCGTCACGTTCTCGGCGGGACGCAGATATCCGTCCCAGCCGTCATCGGAGTTCTGCCAGGCACGGCATCCATAGAAGGAGTTCCCGGTGCCGACGTCGAGTTTCGGCGCGAACCCGTCCGCATTTCCGCCGGAGGGCGGATCATAATTGAAGAAGGAGTCGCAATTGCGGATGGTGTTGTACGACGCGCCGTTCCCCAGCTGCAGTCCGGTGTTCCGGTTCTCGAAGGTAGCACAGTGTTCGATGATATTGTAGTGACCGTTCACGGCGATGCCGTTGTGATACGATTTCTTCACATCCAAAC
>JABWAK010000137.1 GCA_013361065.1 Bacteroidota bacterium | reverse complement strand
GGTTCGGTGACCGGTGCGCGCAGGCGACGTTCATGGATCCTCAGACAGATGTTCCGGATCACCACATTCATGTACGTGCTCAGCATGACCGATCCGTTGAAGTTCCGCGCGACACCGTCCAGTCTGCGGATCAGTTCCTCATTCACCGATTGAACGATGTCATCGAACTCGGAGGCAGGGAACATCCCTTTCTGGATGTGGAATCGGACGATGATGGCGATGGTCCGCTGGCATTGCAGGATGAACCTGTTCCTGTCGCGCCGGAGGAGTTCGAAGTCGAGCGTATGGGTAGCGAGGTCCATCGGCGGTTGCAGGATAGATCGGGAAAGGCGTCGTGAGTGTTCGTTGGTCTGTATCGAATATACGAACACCCCTTTTGCCCTGCAATATGACCTCCTGCACTCATGCTTCTCGGGCCTGTCTTGGCATGGTCATGATCTCGCCGCCGGCATTCCTCCAATGCGTGGGCCGAAGGTTATCAAGGTCTGCTGTCCCGCCCTCCGCCGTCGGGGTGATGTATTCGATCACCCAGCCATACTCACTCTGTTCTGCGAAATGATGCTTGGCGATGATCGTTCCGAACCGGTCTCGTTTGAAGAAATAGAACCCGAATTCATTGTCCGCCTTGTCCCATACGGCACTGATGAATGTAGGATCCGGCATGGTCGGATCCACGGCAGGAACGGTATATCGGTTCTGTTTTGGCATTGAACCCCCACAGATAATGGTGAATGGTAGGACCGGATTCGAGCGGCGGTCCACCCGCATGTATATTTATATCCGCAAAACCGGGGAAGTGGGGCCTGTAAGATTATTTTTTTACCCCAACGGTATCGATTGACCGTGGACACAACGCTCATCGGCCGCTTCGTTGCATGTCAGGGCAATATTGGGTACCTTAGTATCCATTTTTTGAGAATATATGCGCGCAATTATTCCTGTTGCAGGCGTCGGAAGCAGACTTCGTCCCCATACCTATACCGTCCCCAAGGTGTTGTTGAATGTGGCCGGAAAGCCCATTATCGGACACATCATGGATAAGATCATCGCGGAAGGATTCGATTCCGCTACGATCATCGTCGGGTATCTGGGGGACCTCATCAAAGAGTACATCACCTCCCATTATTCCATCAAGGTCGATTTTGTGGAACAGGAGGAGCGACTTGGGCTCGGTCATGCGATCTTCCTTTCGCGCCATACCATCTCCAAAGACCCGATCCTGATCATCCTCGGAGATACCGTGTTCGATGTCGATCTTGGCGCCATGGTCCGGAGTCCCCATTCCACCATCGGGGTGAAGGAAGTTCCCGATCCCAGGCGATTCGGTGTTGCGGAAGTGAAGGATGGATTCATCACCAAGCTCATCGAGAAACCGGAACATCCCACGAGCAATCTTGCCATCGTCGGACTGTACTATATCAAGCACCCGGATGTGCTGATCGATTGTCTGAAGGAGAATATCAAGCGGGATGTGCGGACGAAGAACGAGTATCAACTGACCGATGGACTGCAGTCGATGATCGAGCGGGGCGAGAAACTCACCACGTTCGGCATCGAAGGATGGTATGACTGCGGGAAACCGGAGACGTTGCTGGAGACGAACCGTCACTTGTTGAGTGCAACCCAGACGAATGGTGTGCACGAAGGCGTCGTGATCGTTCCGCCGGTCTTCATTGCTCCGACGGCGAATGTCGAACGTTCGGTCATTGGTCCGTTCGCGACCATAGCCGACGGGGCCACCGTTATCGACTCCATCGTGCGCAATTCGATCGTCAGCGAGGAGGCAACCGTGGAGCGGGCGCTGCTGGATGATTCCATCATCGGCACCAATGCCCGGATCACCGGAGGATTCAAGAGGATCAACATCGGCGATTCATCCGAGCTGGAGTACTATTGAACCGGAGTCCGGTTCAGGCAAGAGAGTGAAACGAACAATCAATCATCATTAAAAGGAGTTACCCTTTCATGCGTTATCTCTTCACATCAGAATCGGTGTCCGAAGGGCATCCCGATAAGGTCGCGGATCAGATCTCGGATGCTATCCTGGATGCATTGTTGGCACAGGACAAGTATTCCCGCGTCGCATGCGAAACGCTCGTCACCACCGGTCAGGTCGTCGTCGCCGGCGAGGTCACGACGAACGCGTACATCGATATCCACGACGTCGTCCGCAGCACTATCAAGGAGATCGGCTATACGAAGGCAGAGTACAAGTTCGATGCCGAATCGTGCGGTATCCTGAATGCGATCCATTCCCAGTCGCCCGATATCGCGATGGGTGTCAACACCGGCGGCGCCGGCGACCAGGGCATGATGTTCGGATATGCCAACAATGAGACCCCCGAGCTGATGCCGGCGGCCATCATGTACTCCCACCAGCTGGTGAAGCGTCTTGCCGATATCCGCAAGAAGAACCCGAAACTGATGCCGTACCTCCGTCCGGATGCCAAGTCCCAGGTCACCATCGAATATGAAGGACGCAAACCGATCCGCGTGGATGCTGTGGTCATCTCCACGCAGCACGATCCGACCGTCTCGCAGAAGAAGATCAAGGACGATGTCATCAACAATGTCATCAAGAAGGTCATCCCGGCGCGTCTGCTGGACAAGAAGACCAAGTACTATGTGAATCCCACCGGCAACTTCGTCATCGGCGGTCCGCACGGCGACAGCGGTCTGACAGGCCGCAAGATCATCGTCGACACCTACGGCGGACGCGCACCGCACGGCGGCGGAGCATTCTCCGGCAAGGATCCGTCCAAGGTCGACCGCAGCGCAGCCTATGCGACCCGGCATCTGGCCAAGAACGTCGTGGCGGCAGGACTGGCCGAGGAATGTCAGATCCAGGTCGCCTATGCGATCGGTGTTGCAGAACCGGTCTCGATCTATGTGAACACCTTCGGTACCGGTGTCATGCCCGATGCGGAGATCTCCAAGATCCTCGTGAAGAATGTCGATATGACCCCGCGCGGTATCATCAAGCGCCTCAACCTGCTCCGTCCCGTTTATAAGAGTTCCGCTGCCTACGGCCATTTCGGCCGCAATGAATTCTCGTGGGAACAATTGGACCTGGTCGCAGCGTTGAAAAGAGCGGCAAAATAGTTCATGCTGTCCCCGGCGGCGAACACCGTGCCGCCGGTCCCTAACCCCGTAAGGTTACCAACACACCAAAAAGGAGCAACAATGAGTGCAGTAATGGATGAAGCGGCGAAGAAGGTCACCAAACCGTCGCTTCCGTACAAAGTGAAAGATATGTCCCTGGCCACCTGGGGACGCAAAGAGATCAAACTGGCCGAGGAAGAGATGCCCGGCCTGATGGCCCTCCGTGAGGAGTTCAAAGGGAAAGCCCCGCTGAAAGGCGCCCGGATCGCCGGCTGCCTGCACATGACCATCCAGACCGCTGTCCTCATCGAGACCCTCGTGGATCTCGGTGCGGAGGTCTCCTGGTCCTCCTGCAACATCTTCTCCACGCAGGACCATGCCGCGGCGGCGATCGCTGCTGCCGGCATCCCGGTCTACGCATGGAAGGAAATGAGTGCGGAAGAGTTCGATTGGTGCATCGAGCAGACCCTGTTCGCATTCAAGGATGGTCAGCCGCTCAACATGATCCTGGACGACGGCGGCGACCTGACGAACATGGTGTTCGATAAATACCCCGAGCTGGCTGCAGGTATCAAAGGCCTGTCCGAGGAGACGACCACCGGTGTGCACCGTCTGTACGAACGGATGAAGAACGGTACGCTCCTGATGCCGGCCATCAACGTGAACGACTCGGTCACCAAATCCAAGTTCGACAACAAGTACGGCTGCCGTGAATCGCTCGTCGATGCCATCCGCCGTGCAACGGACCTGATGCTCGCCGGCAAGGTCGCGGTGGTCGCCGGGTTCGGTGATGTTGGCAAGGGTTCGGCCGATTCACTGCGCGACGCCAAGGTGCGCGTCATCGTCACCGAGATCGATCCGATCTGTGCGCTGCAGGCGGCGATGGAAGGGTACGAAGTGAAGCGGATGGATGAAGCGGTGAAGGAAGCGGATATCGTCGTGACCACCACCGGCAACAAGAACATCATCACCGCCCGCCACTTCAAGGCGATGAAGCACAATGCCATCGTCTGCAACATCGGACATTTCGATATCGAGATCGATATGGCGTGGCTCAACAAGAACTATGGACACACGAAGGACACCATCAAACCGCAGGTGGACAAGTACTCCATCGACGGGAAGGATGTCATCGTCCTCGCCGAAGGCCGTCTGGTGAACCTCGGTTGTGCCATGGGCCATCCGTCGTTCGTCATGTCCAACTCCTTCACCAATCAGGTCCTTGCACAGCTGGAACTGTGGAACCATTCGGAGCGGTACGAGAAGAAGGTCTACACGCTGCCGAAGCATCTGGATGAGAAGGTGGCACGGCTCCATCTGAAGAAGATCGGCGTCGAGCTGGATGTGCTGTCCGAGGATCAGGCACAGTACATCGGCGTGCCGGTGGAAGGTCCGTACAAACCGGAATACTATCGGTATTGATCGGTACCTGCGGAAGCATGGGAACAGGAACACGACATCCCCGGAGGATCCGATCCTCCGGGGATGTTCATTTTCAGCCCTTCTCCCGGCGTGCGTCGACCGCCCGTTCGTAGACGCTGTTCAGCCTGAGCCATTCCTTCACGCGGCGCGGATGCACCCAGTCCCGTCCGATTGCCTCCCATTCCGGCATCGTATGGGGAATCCCGATACTGTCCACGAAATGTTCCTCCACAATGAAGTACTGATGCTTGTAGGGGAGGAGATACCCTTTCCCTTCATCGAGCACCTTCTTCGCCTGGGAGTATTTGGCGAACCAGATGTTCCAGTAGGTCGTGTATCCTTTCGGATAGAATGCTTCGCCGGGGACGGCAAGCGGTGAACTCTCTGCCGCTGAGTCGAGGGCTGCTTTCAGCTCGTTCCAGGATGGATACCCGTTCTCCAGAGCGATCACATGCAGGGCGTTCTTCAGCTGCAGCGTGTCGGCCGGTGCCGTATTGTCAGGGGCTGCGAACGCTGGCAATTGCTGCAGACGTAGCAGAGCATGCGCGTCGCCGAGACGGGCGTTCTTGAGAAGGATATCTCCTTCGGTCTTGAGGAATTCATGGTGCTGGCGGAATATATTCATACAAACCTCCGTTGTTCTATCATAGCCCGTATGCGATAGAGAAGTTTGGGAATATATGTCTGGGTGTGCGGTGCAAGATGAGGTCCTCTTTTCGGGCGCAGGCGTTCTTGCCAGCCTGTAATACAATATAAGGAGATTTTCCCTCTCCTTCCCGGAAAATATTCATCACCATAGCACAGCATGAAACATTTCTCCGTATCTTGATGTTGTGAGGATGTATCAGCCAATCAACGAGAGGAGCGAACAATGAGGACCATTCTGATCTTGACCGCCGTCATGGTGTGCATGGCAGTACCGTCTGCCGCACAGGAAAGGAAACAAACAATGGAAACACCGTTCTATTCATTCACGATGAAGAGTCTCGAAGGCCGGGATGTCCCGCTGAGCACCTACAAAGGGAAGGTGGTGATGGTGGTGAACACGGCATCGTTCTGCGGATATACACCGCAGTACAAGGACCTGGAAGCGATCTACAAACAGTACAAGGAGAAAGGCTTTGTTATCCTTGGATTCCCGGCCAATGACTTCGGCAAACAGGAGCCGGGCAAGGATGAGGATATCGCTGCATTCTGCGAACGGAACTATGGCGTCACCTTCCCGATGTTCAGCAAGATCAGCGTGAAAGGGAAAGGGATCCATCCGTTATATGAGTACCTGACCACGCAGACGCAGTTCAAAGAGGAGATCGGGTGGAACTTCACGAAGTTCGTCGTGGATAAGAACGGCGCGGTCGTTGCCAAGTTCGAATCCAAGGTCAAGCCGACCGACAAAGAAGTTCTTGCGGCCGTAGAAAAGTTGCTGGCTCAGTGAGCCGAGCACCGGCGGCCGTTGGTCGCAGCACAGCCAAGGAAACCGCAGAAATCGGTTTCCTTTTTTATTATATTGGGATATGATGATCACGATCAAGGATGTGCGAAAGAGCAGTGTCGAAGCCGTACGGTTGCCGGCGGTTTCGAAGGATGCACCATCGGTGGAGGGACCGGTGCGCCGGATCCTTGAGAAGGTGCGAAAGGAAGGTGATGCGGCCCTCCGGTTCTATTCGAAGAAGTTCGATGGCGTTTCGTTGACGGCCCTAGCAGTTCCTGCCGCGGAGATCGCCGCCGCTCAGCGGAATGCCGATCCCGCATTCCTGCGCGTTCTGAAACGCTCCGCCGCCAATATCACCCGGTTCCACCGCGCGCAGCAGCGGCGGCCGTTCACGGTCAGCGCACCGCACGGTTCGCAATTGCAGCAGATCTATCGCTCGGTCGAACGGGCCGGTGTCTATGTTCCGGGAGGGAAGGCTGCCTATCCCTCCACAGTACTGATGAATGTCATTCCCGCATTGGTGGCAGGTGTCAGCGAGGTCCATCTGGTCTCGCCTCCGGATGCGCACGGGAACATCCACCCGGATGTCCTGACGGCGGCATCGCTTCTCGGCGTGAAACATGTCTACCGCATCGGCGGCGCCCAGGCGATCGCGGCACTGGCCTTCGGTACGGAAACGGTCCCGGCGGTCGACAAGATCGTCGGTCCGGGAAACATCTTTGTCGCCACCGCCAAGCGGCTGGTGTATGGTACCGTCGGTATTGATAGTTTTGCCGGTCCGAGTGAAGTGCTGATCCTCGCGGATGATACGGCGGAACCGTCGTTCGTGGCTGCCGATCTGCTGGCACAGGCCGAACATGATGAACGCGCCGTTCCGATCCTGGTCACGCCGAGCCGCACACTTGCACACAGCGTGCGCGCCGAAGTGCAGAGGATGCTGGAGCGTTCGGACCGCCGGCGGATCCTCGAAGCATCCATCAAGGGACAGGGGAGGATCTATCTGGTCGCTTCGATGAAGCAGGGGATCGCACTGACGAACCGTTTCGCCCCCGAACATCTGGAGATCATCACCAAGCGGGACCGGGAGGTGCTGGCGCAGATCCGTCATGCCGGCTCCATCTTCCTGGGGAACCACTCGCCGGTCGCCATCGGTGATTATTTCGCCGGACCGAATCACGTGCTGCCGACGGAAGGGACCGCCCGTTTCTCCTCACCGCTGTCCGTCGATGATTTCATCAAACGGTCCAGCGTCATCCGGTACACTGCGGCCCAGATGCGGGAGGTCGCCGACGCTGTCGCCTCGTTCGCAGAACGGGAAGGTCTTTCGGCACACGCAGCGTCGCTGCGGATAAGGAAACAAGGACGCGCATGAGTGTACAGAAACATATCAAGGCATCGGTCCGTGCACTAGAAGCCTATTCCGTCAAAAGCAAACCGCTCTCACCGGAACTGATCAAACTGAATCAGAATGAGAATCCGTTCGATATCCCGGCGGAAGTGAAGGATGAACTGCTGGAGGAACTGCGCCGAATTCCCTGGAACCGGTATCCGGATGTCTTCCCCTCCGCACTGATCGAAGCGCTGGCCGCGGACCTTGGCATTCCGATGGAGAGTATCATCGCTGCCAACGGTTCGAATGAACTGATGTACACCATCATGATGGCGGTGGTTTCCCGCGGGACGAAGGTTCTCATCCCGACACCGACCTTCTTCCTGTATGAGAAGATCGTTGCTGTCATGGAAGGGGAACTGGTCACGGTGCCGGCCCGTGCCGACCTGTCGTTCGATGTGGATGCGATCGTTGCCGCAGCACAACGCGAGCGCCCCGCACTCATCGTTCTGAACTCGCCGAACAGTCCGACGGGACAGATGCTCCGGCTGGACGAGGTGCAGCGCATCATCGACTGCACCGATGCACTCATCTTGGTGGATGAAGCATATATCGAGTTCGCGGAACAACCCTCCGTTCAATCCCTTCTTGCATCCTGTGACCGTCTGATCATCCTCCGGACGTTCTCCAAAGCCTATTCGCTGGCGGGTCTCCGCATCGGGTATCTGCTTGCGCAGCCGGCCCTCTGTGCGGAATTGTTGAAGCCGAAGATCCCGTTCACCGTGAATAATTATTCATCCGCTGCCGCGATCATGCTGATGAAAAGAAAAGAACTCATTTTGGACCGTATCCGCTATGTCCGGGAGCAGAAACAGCGGTTATACAGTGCGCTCTCGGCCATCGGCGGGATCAAAACCTTTTCTTCGCAGACAAATTTCCTTATCTTTCAGGCGGAACAGAACGCAGCCCAACTGTTCGGGAAGTTGTTGTCCGAGAATGTGTTGGTGCGCGATGTCAGTTCCTATCCTCAGCTGGAACGGATGCTGCGTGTGAACGCCGGAACGGAGCAGGAGAACGCCGCATTCCTTACGGCACTGAAGAAACATCTGTAACTGCCGGCGGCCGGTGCCAGGGATGGTCCCGCCGCATGGTCAATGAAGAAGGAGAATCATGAAGATCCTTGTATTCGTCAATCACGTCCCGGATACGGAGACGAAAGTGAAGGTCGGCGCCGACGGTCAGTCCATCGATCCCGCCGGTGTGAATTACATGCTCAGTCCCTATGATGAGTTCGGTGTGGAGGAAGCGCTGCGGGCGAAGCAGGCGTTCGGCGGCGAGGTGGTCGTCGTCTCCCTCGGCGGGGAATCGAACAAAGAGACACTGCGGAAAGCGCTCGCGATGGGTTGCGACAAAGCCGTGCTGCTGAAGGATGCATCGGTGCGTGATTCGTACGCTGTGGCGCATGCTCTGGCGGCGTACGCAAAAGAATATGCGGCGGATATCATCTTCTGCGGTAAGCAATCCATCGATTATGATGATGCACAGGTCGGCGGACTCGTCGCCGAGATGCTCGGTATCGCATCCGTCTCCGTGGTCGTGAAACTGGAGATCAAGGACGGCGTCATCACCGCTGAGCGGGAGATCGAGGGAGGGCATGAGATCGTGCAGGCGAAACTCCCGGCGGTGATCAGTGCGCAAAAAGGACTCAACGAGCCCCGGTACCCTTCGCTCAAGGGGATCATGGATGCCAAACGGAAACCGATCGAGGAGCGCACGCCGGAATCCGCTGCGGCCAGGGTCGTACCGGTGAAGATGGGCAATCCTCCCGCCAAAGCGCAGGGGAAGATCGTCGGTACCGATGCAGCGGCGGCAGCGGAACTGGTCCGGTTGCTGCATGAAGAAGCCAAAGTGATCTAATTTGAATCGAGGATGATGAACCGATGAATATCATTGCATTTGCAGAACAACGGAACGGACAATTCAAGAAAACAGCGTTCGAAGTGGTTACGGCGGCCAAAACCCTTGCCGGTCAGTTGAACGGAACGGTCACAGCCGTGGTGGTCGGTCACAATGTCGCAGCGATCGCTGCTCAGCTGGGTGCTTATGGTGCTGCCAAGGTCATTGCAGTGGATGATGCCCGTCTGGCATTATATTCGACGACCGCCTATGCGAAAGTGATCGCCGAGGTCGCCGCTGCGGAATCAGCTGCGGTCGTGCTGCTTCCCGCAAGCGAGATGGGGAAGGATGTCGCTCCCCGCGTCGCCGTGAAGCTCAATGCCGGTCTTGCTTCCGGCTGCACCGCGCTGAAGGTGGAGAACGGTACGGTCACAGCGACACGCCCCGTCTTTGCGGGCAAGGGTCTGCTGGATGTCACGGTTGCCACTCCCGTGAAACTCTTCACCCTC
>JABWAK010000136.1 GCA_013361065.1 Bacteroidota bacterium | reverse complement strand
ATCAGAATGGAATGATCATCAAGATTGGTTGTTATAATAAAGCAGTATTAAAGAAACTGGGATACACAGCTTCGTTGTCGAGCATGAAGGAGGATGCGGAAAAGGTATCCGGCGCCCCCGGGACCGGCCGAAACGGAGACCGAGCCCAGAGATGCGGACGGTCATTATTTGATGAGCAGGAGACGTTGCGAGAGCGTGGATCGTCCGGAGGTGAGCCGGGCGATGTACGGACCGGCGGAAAGTTGTGCGGCGTTGAAGACAACGGAATAGACGCCGGGCGCCTGTTCGGCATCCACTAGCCGGGAGACGAGCCGTCCGAGCGGATCGTACACGGCCAGGACGGTCCGTTCCCTGCGTCCCCCCTGCTCCTCTCCGACCGAATAGGTGATGGTGGTGGAGGGGTTGAACGGATTGGGATGGTTCCGGAGCAGACCGAACGAGACCGGGGCGGTACTGGCCGAACCGACGCTGTTCGGCGCACCGGTGAACTTGGCGCGGAGCAGGTTCCAGAGTTCCTTGTGCGGCGCATCGTATCCGAGCGCCCACATCCCCACCCCGCCGATCTTCTTGGCCATCACCGAATCGTACTTGCGGGCGAGCGAGAGCGAATCATCATGCCAGGTCTGCCTCCACCCCGACGCGCTCTGGTACCGGTACCACGGTGTGGAGAACGTGGCATCGAAGAAGACGTTCTCCGCCTTCATCGTGTCCAGATAGTTGTCCTTCACCACATTATAGAACCGCGACGAACCCGAAGCGGTCGTTGCCGCCATACGCGCGCTGCTCGACACCGGCCAGTCGATGCCGTAGTACGGCAATCCCGCGATCAGCTTGGAAGCCGGCACACCGAGGTCCAGATAGTATTTGATACTGCGGAGGATATGCCGGTAACTGGTGGACGAGGTGGTCATCAGCGGCGCATTCGGTCCTGCCGTGCTGCTGCCGCTGTAATAGTACGCATAGAGCATGATGAAGTAACTCTCCACCACACTGTCCACCGCCGTGAAGAACGACGACGGCATCACATTGCTCCAGTCCACCGCGAACAGTTCCACGCAGAGCTTCTTGTTATGCTTGCGGAGCGTATCGCCCAGCTGCAGGATGAACTTGCGGAACGGAACAGCATCCGAGCTCTTCATGCTCTCGAAGTCGATGTTCACTCCGGCGATGTCCCGCTCCTTCACCTTGGCGAGGATGTTGTTCACCAGATTGTCCTGCCGTGACTGCTTCGCCCAGAGCGAATCATGCTTGGAGAAGAGCACGACGGTGAGATGCACCTTCACCCCGGCGATCTTCGCCTGGTTGATGACGGCCGCGGAGGAGTAGTTATGGGTGGAACTGAAATTGCCGGTGACCGGATCGACATCCGCCGAGAAGTAGGCCAGGTGGGAGAGCAGATCGTACTGGTAATTCCCTTCCGTCCCGTTCATCCAATAGGGATGGAAACCATAGACCATCGTACTCAGCGCGGAGCGTTTCGCCGGTGTGACCGTCCGCTCCTGCCGCTCCGGCGCCGGGACCGGTGCCGGGATCGCTTCCGGATGTGCGTTGTAATACTCCCATTCCTGCTGGTGGATGGATTTGAAAGGTTCCTGCGCGAACAGTTGCTCCGGTCCGAGGAACGCGAGAAGTGTTACTATAATGAGGGATACGCGAGGCATGGTTCAGTAATATAGAGAAGCGAAAAAGGATTAACAATGGCATCACTTAAGTGATGGCATGAGTTTCAAAGACCGTTCCACTATTACAATTGTCAACAAACGTTGTCAAGGTTAACCTTGACAACGTTTGTCACTCACTTCAAAAGATTGATCTTTCGAACGACAGTATTGCCGGATGAGGTCAGCCGGGCAAAGTAGACCCCGGCGGAAAGATGAGCGGCATTGAAGCGAACGGAGTATGTGCCGGGCTGCTGGAACGCATCCACCAACCGGGTCACCTCCCGGCCGAGCGGATCGAAAATTGAGAGCACCACCCGCTCCCCTGCTTCCCCGGCTGCGGAACCGCCGACAACATACCGCACGGTGGTCACAGGATTGAACGGATTGGGAAAGTTCTGAAGCAGTTGACCGATCTGACCGGCGGCATGCTTCTGCAGCACTACCGATGTAACGGGAGAAGCCATCGGAGACAGACGCCGGTTGAGCACCAGCATCACCGCATCGGCACTGACCAGTTTCCCATCCCCTATCCCTTGATTGGAAAGCGTCACCACGTGCTGCGCTCCCTGCGTGAAATGGAAATCACCAAGCTTCCTCCATCCCGCATTGATGCTCTTGGACTGGTCGACGGTGACCGCCGCCTGTCCCGTTGATGCATGCACCGTGTATGGCGCTGCCGTCGTCCTGTTCGCCGATGTCACCGCGAACGCATAGACCTCGTACATCCCGCTCACCGGAACTGTTGCCGAGTACTGGATGACAGCACTCCCGGAGGAAGATGCGAACAGTGATGGGCCCGCATAGCCGGGATTCGCACTGGAGGTCCAGACACCGCTGCGGAGCGCCTTCATTGTATCCGCAATGGGAACGATCGTTCGGAACGACCTCCATTGCGCAGGGAAATGCGGCGGATGTGCTGCGGCCGCGTACGGTCCTGCTTTCAGTTCCGGAAAGACCGCCGTGAGATCGGTGGAGTACCAGATGCCACTGCCGGCGAGTGCTTTGCCGCGCACCACGGAGATCAGTGATGTTGCTGTTCCTGCACCGATGAAGGTCCCATTCGGTTTCACCGCGAACGACGGATGGATCCTGCTGTCATCCGTGATACGTGCCTTCATATTGTCAATGTAGGATGAGAAGGTCGAGGGCGAAGCAACATAGGACTGCACGAGGACATTGTCCACCTTGTTCTGATTCACCCACCAGACCCAGTCCTGACAGAAGCTGTCGTATGATGAATATGCGCTGCTGCTGTACATGCTCGGGGCATTGGAGACGGTGATGTGAGGATTCACCGCTTTCACCGAATCGTACAGCCGTGCCACGAATGCATTGAGCTTGTCCGCTCTCCACCGCTTCCAGGAGGTGTCGGAAGGTGCAGGGGGCGCCTGTCCTGTGTGCTCGGCACGATAGAGACTGTCGGTGTACGCATCGTATCCATAGTTCAGACTCGAGTACCGGATACGGTCCATCTCGATGCCGTCCACATCATACCTCCTTGCGACCTCCATCGCCATGCCGATGAGCAGATCCTGCGCATCGGGCCGTGTGTGCGTCATCCAATAGAATCCTGAGCCATCGATCTCCGTCCCGTTCTGCTGGCGCGCGACCCACTCCGGATGGGAATCGAAGATCCTCCCTTTGCCGCTCGTCCCCGGCAGATACCCGGAGTAGCCGCCGACGAATCCGTATTCGAACCATGCCTCAACATGCAGGCCTGCCCGGTGCCCTTCTGCTATCGCTTCCTGCAGTATGTCCCGTCCAGCATAATTAGGGTCAATGGAGATCCCCGTCCTCTCAAAGAACCGATCGCTGGGAAAGAGCGGATATCCCCTGCTCCAGACGTTGACGATCACGGTGTTGAAATTGTTGGCCGCCAGGGAGTCCATTGCCCTGGCGATCGTTTCGCGGTTCGTCAGCTGGTCCCGTGCGATCCAGGTCGCGCGCAGTTCCTGCGCCTGAGACCGTCCGCATCCGGTAAGGAGGAAAAGGGCGGCGATCATCAATCGCAGCGGGATCAGGAGCGGGCGGAAGCGGTGAATGTGGTTTGCCATGGAGGGAAAATACGAATATCCCCGGTGAGAGCAAACTTTACAATTGTCGACAAACGTTGTCAAGGTTAACCTTGACAACGGTGAGTGGTTGACATAATAGGAAGGTTCTTCATTTTTGGAGCATCAGTCTACACTGAGCACCTTACTTCACCAAAAGCATCTTCACCGCCTGCATCCGGTTTCCGGAGATCAGGCGTGCAACGTAGACACCACCTGCCAGATGCCCGCCATTGAACCGAAATCGATGGCCGACGCCTGCGTCGAGTGACTCATTCACCAACGTTGCCACTTCCTGCCCGACAGCATTATAGATCCTGAGGGACGTGTGTCCTGACTGCGGCAACGTAAAGGTGAACGTTGTAGAAGGATTGAACGGATTGGGATAGTTTTGCTGCAATATGAACTCATTCGGATTCGGCCGGGACTGCTCACGATCCGCAATGATACCACCCGGGCGATGGACGATCAGACCGGATGAGGCCGTTGCGAGCCACCGGTTCCCGTTCCTGTCCACAACGATACGCGTGATGACATCGTTCGGCAATGTACCGGCTGACGGCTGATGGACCTTCCAGTCATCACCCGTCAACTCCACATAACCGGATGCCGTGCCGATCAGAACGGTATTCCCGGTGACGGACAATGACCGTATCCCGTTCGCCGGGAGGGGTGAATCCTGTTTGTGATAGATTGTCCAATGTCCGTTCACCACCTTTGCGAGTCCATTGCCGGTCCCGACGAACATCGTGGAATCGTCCACCGCAGCCATGCACCAGGGATGGGTCGAGATCAGATCGAGTTTTGAGAGGATCGTGAACCAGAGGGAATCACCCTTCAGATACTCCATATATCCCCGGAAGTCCGGAGCATCATATGTACCCATCCACAGTACGCCGCGGCGGTCGAACGCCAGAGCACGGCTCCTCGGTTCGACCATGATCGGTGCGATATTCCTCCAAATGGTCCCGTTGTAATTCGCAACCCCGCGATCGGTCGCAAACCAAGGCGTACCATCCGGTCCGATGGTGATATCGAAGATGGTATTATGCGGCAGCCCAGAGTTCGAGGAATCGAACAGTGTCCATACCCCATTCTTCACCCTGGCAACACCGGCATATCCCATTCCGACCCACACGGTTCCTGTAGAATCAGAAGCGAGTGCCGTGATGTACGGATCGGGAAGCGGGGAATTCACGGTATCGAAGGTCGTCCAGGTAACACCATTATAGGATGTGAGACCAGCGGCCGTCCCCGCCCACAAAGTTCCGTCCGGTGTGACGGTGAGACCGTAGATCAAATCGGCGGGAAGCGCTGAGTTCGAAACGGTGTACTGTTTCCACTCCTGAGCTCGGCAGACGGTAAGGGTCAACAACGAAATAATAAGGAAACGGGCCATGGGAGATATCATAGGCGGTGCAGTCATTGCCAACATGATGAATTCAGACCATCAGCGATGGCCCTCAGCCTATATTATACCGTAAATCAGCTTCTTTGTTGCAAAGAGAGAATGAAGGAGGGGATTATGGGAGCGTAGTCGTGCATTGTTCACAGGACTGTCTTCCCTGTCCAAATGAGACAAATGTACACCACCGGTGGTGAAAAAGTCGCAGCGGGAATATGAGAAAAGCCAGGATCAGGAACATGAAACGCCGGTCCGCAGTGAGCCGGAACAATCTTCAATGCGAGATCCGTTTCACCATGGCGTCGAATCGTTTTGGGAGTTCACACAATGGATATTTGGGCAGATGGGATGATGACGATGCAGGGAGGAATTCGATCGCGCCAACGAGCATCTCGACGTCGAATTCCCCCAACGATTCATCCAGCAGAAGGAAACCGATCTGACCGAGGACCTCCCGATGGGCGGTTCCGGGCACATTGAAGTAAAGCGCGATATCCACCAGATGATCGTTGGGAGAGAGTGTGAAGTGCACATCATCAGGACAGACCGTGACCGGTCCGATCTGTACGGAGGAGATGTCCGTCCGGCGCGGACGGAACGGTGTGATGGTCCATTGTTCAAGCGGAGGCGCCGCATCGGTCAGTGCGATGACCGACGGGAATGCATCTTTGATCCCTCCGGCACTGATCACGAACTCCCTTCTGCCGTCGATCACGGGACCGAATTCAAAGGTCAATTGTCCGTTCACCTTCGCAAGGGATGATGCCAGCGCACGAAAGAGGTTGTCTCGGTCCTTCTCAAGGGTAAAGAGTGATCGTTGGTGCCGCAGGAACCAATCCCAAAACTTCTGTTCGGGGCGGCGGGGGCGGAACAGTGGAAGCATCGCATCCTCCAGTCGTGACAGAAAGGTCATCGGGAATATACGATCGGGAGGTGCGCAGTTCAAGACGATGGGAGCGGATACCTCATTCGGCAATGGAATTCTGCTGGCTTACAAATCACTGATGGCATAATTTAAGTGATGCCATGAGTATCATAGAGTGTGCCACATTTTACTTCATCAATACGATCCTGCGCAACATTGTATTGGTCTGAGAGGTCAGCCTGGCAATGTACGCGCCACTGGGAAGATGGCGGGCATCGAACTGCACTTGATGGATCACTCCTCCCTCCCGGACCTCATTGACGATTGTCGCCACCTGCTGTCCGATCATCGAATAGACCGAAAGCGTGGTGTGTGCAGTCTGCGGCAACGAGAACGTGAATGTCGTGACCGGGTTGAACGGATTGGGGAAGTTCTGATCAAGAGTGAAGTCCTTCGGAGCATGAACCGAAATGAACACCTCTTCAGAGTATGCGAATGAGCCATTCCGGTCGACTTGTTTCAGACGATACCGAACGGCCCCTTTCGCCGTTGGATCGACATACGAATAAATCCCGGTCGTGTTCGTTGTTCCCTGGCCCGGAACGGATCCAATGGTTCGCCAGGACTGGTCATTGGATCCTTTCAGCTCCATCCGTTCAACGACAAATTCAAAATTGTCCACTTCCCCCGCAGTACTCCAACGCAGTTCAACACCGCTCCTGACAATCACCGCTGAAAAACCCGTCAATACGACCGGAAGAGGATTCTCCTCCCCAGCGCCGACACCGAACTCACCGGGCAGCGATACTCCGGTCCGAGATATAATGGGTGCGGCAGTTGTACCGCTGCCGGCTGCATGTGCACCAGCAAGACTCCAACTGCCGGCATTGGGGCGCGTCATCAGACGCAATGATGTGACTGTATTGATCCCTGAAAATCCTTGCGCACCAACATCGAGAGAGAATGTACCACCCGACAGACCATCCCCGGTTGTCAGACTCCAATATCCTTCTGTCGCAGCATTGGTGACCGTATATCCGGCATCGTCCAACGGCAGACCGGCTATGCCCGGATCGCTTTCAAAGAACCGGGCGGTAAGAGAACCAGCGGCAGGAGCGGACGTAGCATCGAGCCACATCGAACGGGAGGCTGCAGCAGTGCCGACTGGGAAGTGAAGGTCATTCACTGTCGCAGCAGCCAGATACCGTTTCAACGGACCGACTACGCTCCCGGCACTGTGCACCAACGCCCCCCGTTGCGCTGCACTCGTCCCGATCGCAACACTGTTCGTTCCGGTCGTGATATTCCCACCGGACATCGATAAGAGCTGGGACGCCGTTAAAATATAAGGAGATGCAGAAGATAAGGACAGTGAGGCGGTACCGCTTAATTCTATCGTATCGGCCGTGCGGTTCGCTGTGAGGGTCCAGCTCTTCGTCCCTGCATTCGAGAATCGAACCTTCTTGTACGTCCTGTCACTTACCGTTTGTGCATCATCCGATGCATACTCGACCGTGCCATTGTTCGTCATGAAGGAGGAGAAATTCACTCCGGACCCGAGGATGCGGTATGTTGCTCCGGCATTCAGGACGGTCCGCCCTGCCGAGGTCAGGATATTTGTCGTGGTCGAAGTGGTGAACACTGAACCGGCATTCAGCAACAGTGTATCGGCGCGGAGCAGCCGTGACGACCTCCATCCGGTGAAGACTTCGATGATGCCGCCATCCTCATTGTACACATCCGAGAAATTATATCCGATGCTGATATCGGTACCGTACAGTCGGACTGTGCCGGCATTCCGTAATCTTCCTATCGCTGCGGTATCTGCAGTGCCGCTGCGGATATAGCTGGTATCGCCCTGCACGGTCAACACACCTCCGCTGCGGACGATAATCTCCGGAGTCGTTGCATTGCCGGCAAGATCGCGGCCTTCGATGTCATCTCCGGCGGTCAAGACGAATGCTCCGTCCACCACCTCCAGCCTGTTGCCGATCGTCAGATTCATCTCGCTCCCGTCCGTAGAGAGCGTTCCGGAGGATTTGTCCACGACCATCTCCATGAGGCTCGTTGAGAACCCTGTTGAATCCTTGTTCCAGCCGCCTACTGTCTGATCGGCATCACCGGCGAACGTGATCTCTGCGCCGGATGCCCAGGATGAGAATGCAGCGTGGGACCCGGAAGCGAGCGACAGATCCCCGTACAGCGAGAGATCAGCTCCGGCCGTCAGCGACAGATGAGCGGTGTTGTCCGCAAAGACAAGCGATCGTGCTTCTGCGGTTCCGGTCGTGACTGTCACGGTATGACCGGATGAGATGACCACATGGGTCGTATCATTAGGGACCGTTGAGCCTGTCCAGGTGGAAGCAGATTCCCAATTGCCGGTCATCGCCGAAGCGGTCATCTTGTCCGGCGGGAAGGTATTCGCAACAGCACTCGCCACCTTTGCATAGCTCACGGCGCCGTTACGCAAACCAGTGTATGCCTGTTCGATATGCAGGAATCTTCCGTTCGGAATCGCCGCAGCGATGCCGCAGGGATCGGGACTGTTGTTGATGAGCCGTCCCTGCGAGTTCGTCGTTCCGGTGAGTGTTGTCCAGGAGGTATCGACATGGGCAAGTTTGAACTGCAGCGTACCATCCAGCACAGTAAGCTCATTTTTGAATCGCGTCAGCCAGTCGGCCGCCGGAGCTGCCTGCGTTCCATTCCCCAGGATCAGATCGGGATAGCCGGGGTCCTTCACAAAACCATGCAACTGCAGGACGATCAGATTCGGGACGAGCCGTTTGAACAGGCTGGTCGTGATCTGGAACGGTCCGTCATCGGTATGAGCCTGGTCAGACTTGCGGAACTGATTGGATCCGCCGCAGACCGATGTGGTACCGTCGCAGGATGAGAGTGCGGTGGAATTGCACCGGTGGGTCCCGGCGAGGATGAACGCACGAGCTCCCGTATTCTTGAAGACAACGATCGCCTGATTCCCGGTATTCGCATCATGTAACGGATGCGGTGCCTGGATGAAGAGCCGAGAACGAAGCGGCGATGGGTCGATGAGGAGCGTTCCCCAGTAATTCGTTCCGGCGCTCTGTTTCCGCAGAACAGCATATGTTTTGGAATTCGTCGTATCGGTGAAATTGACGATATCATACCCGATCGTCCCGGCATCGGCATGCGCCGCAGCCTGGTCCCCTTTGAGCATATTGGAGGCGATAGCACTCCACAGATCAGCCTCACCGGCGGAGGGGATCTGGTAGAGATTGGAAGGGGTGGCATCCGGGATAGCGGTGATGAGACTATCCACATACGCGGTCAGCGAACCGCTGCGGGAGAGCTGGGCGGATAGCGAACAGGAAATTAAAATGGAAAAAAATATGAAGCGTCGGGCGATACGACAGCGCATGTGATTACGATATCCGGTTATGGAATGACCGGATAAGATACAAAAAAGTCCGGATTTGTCTCTGGTGTGATATCACATACAACAGTACTGATGGCATAACTTAAGTGATGCCATCAGTTTCAAGAAGCGTACCACACTTCATTTGATCAACATGATCCTTCGTATCGAAGTATTGTCTGATGAGGAAAGAACCGCGAAATAGGCTCCTCCCGGCAACTTTTTCGCGTCGAATTGCACCTGATGGACCATCCCGGCGGTCCGCACCTCATTGACGAGCATCGCCACTTGTTGTCCGATCGCATTTGGTCGAGGGATTGAACGGATTCGGGTAATTCTCGAACAATGTGAATCCCTCCGGGCCAGGCAAGCTGGTCACTGTCACTTCAACGGAATGCGTAAATCCTCCATCCCTGTCCAGTTGTTTCAGGCGATACATCGCTCGTCCTCGAGAAGAACGATCGATGAACGAATATTCCTGCGGAGCATTCGTGCTGCCGATGCCTTCGACGAATCCGATACGGTGCCATCTCCGGAAAGAATCGCCGTGACGGTCGGTAACGTAGGAGCGCTCCACATCAAACCCCAGATTGTCCTGCTCGCTTGCGGTGGCCCACCGCAGCACCACACCATCAACCGTGGGAATGACGCTGAACTTCGAAAGCTCCACCGGCAGCGCTCCATCCTGGTTCGCCTGCAGACGCGGAAAATTCATCCCGACGATCTCCCATGTCGATGAGAGATCCCATCCCGCATCGGTGAATGTGGACGAGGTTTTCATTTCCGATGTCGTCTTCCCCGTGCCGGCAGCACTTGAGGCATTGCCGGACGTCTGAGTATCCCAGAAACTGGCACTGACCGTCCCGGCATTCAAAGCTATGAATCCACCGACAGTGCTCCCTCCATCAATGGCGGCAGCTCCTGTGCTATAACAGTTGGAGATCGTCCCGGAAGATTTCGATCCGGCGAATCCCCCTGCCCTGTTATAAGAAGAGGCACTCCCCGATGCATAGCAATTGGTGATCGTTGCACCGTTGCCCATAGTTCCAACGAACCCGCCCACATGATCACCGTTCGGACTGTTCACATTCCCCCGGCTGTAACTTTTTGTGATGGACGAGGATTGGTCATGATAGCCGACGAAGCCGCCGAGATTGTTCCCGCTGGTGGAACTCACCGTTGCGGTGCTGAAACACTCCGTGACGGTCGTCCCCGCCTGCGTTTTGCCGATCACACCGCCGATGTGTGCCGTTGTGCCTGTGACCGATCCGGCGACCGAACATCCTGTGATCTGGGCGGATCCGCTCCCGGTGGAGAATCCGACGATCCCGCCGACATAGGATGCACCGCTGACCGATGCCCCGGTCATCAGTACATTGGACACTACACCATTGGAGATGAATCCGAACAGACCAACATAGTCAGTACTACTGCGGGCAATGGTCAATCCCGAGATCGAAAAATCCTGGCCATTGTACGATCCGGTGAAACTGGTGGCGTTGCTCCCGATTGGAGTGAATCCATTCCCGCCATCCCATGAGGATGTGGACGACGCATCGATATTCGCCGTCTGGATGAAATACTTACTCCATTCGGCGCTGTTCTGTGTGATCCAGTAAAGATTGTTCAGCGTGGCGATCTGATACGGGGCCCCGGAGGTCCCGTCACCGGATGAGGGTGCATCTGCAGTTTGGGTCTTTACAGATTGAAAAGCGAAGAGCAGAACGGGGACGACCAAGAATCGGGGGAATCGAAGGGACATCATAAAGACCTCCATGCTGAAGTTGAACAGCAACGCGTGGTTTCATGATCTTCAGCCGGAATTGCGTATAATTTTCTTGGCTGCCCCCTTAGATACAGATTAAAATAGACAATTAGGTCTGATTTGGCAATAATCCACTCATGGCATGACTTAAATTATGCCATGAGTTTCAATAAGCGTACCAATCTCACTTCAGCAAAACAATCTTTCGCACCAAAGTATTGCCGGAAGAGACCAACCGGACAAAATAGAGTCCGCTTGCATGATCTCCTGCATCGAAGAGAACCTCATGGTACACACCAGCGTCACGTACTTCACGAACAAGCGTGGCCACTTCTTGTCCGACAACATTGTAGACTATCAGTGTTGTCCATCCGGTCTGCTGCAGCGTGAATCCAATCGTCGTGACCGGATTAAACGGATTGGGATAGTTCTGCGAGAGTTCGAACCGTGCGGGAACAGATGCTACGAACACTTCTACTTCTTTCGAGTATTCGAACTGTCCGTCACGGTCGACCTGCTTCAACCGGTAGCGAAAGTGTCCCGGGGATGCCGTCCGGTCAACGAAGGAATACGATCGCGGCGCATTCGATGTTCCATGTCCTTCCGCAAACCCTGCGTTGTGCCACTCTTCCGACATGACTGCGCCTTCACCCGCTGTGCGGCGCTCGATCTCAAAGCCGAGATTGTTCTGTTCCGATGCAGTGTTCCATCGGAGCGTGACCGTCCTGCCTTCCACTGCCGCTGCGAATGAGGAGAGTTCCACCGGAAGAGGTGTACTGGGAAAGAGTGCGTTGCCGTACAGTGTGCCGTCGTAATCATTACTTGTTGCATCTGCGGCCGTGGACCCGCTCGATTCATCGAAACGGTAGTTGAGCATCAGTCCGGATGTTCCCGGATCGATGTAGTTGTCCTTGTTCGATGAGATCTCCATCGCAGTGCGGGCGACATTCCAAACGCGAAGATCATCCATCGATCCGTTAAAATAATCCACGATGCCAAAATATCCGCCCCCTCTTGCTCCCACATACATCAATTCACTTGTCACGATATTGGCGAGTCCTGTTGTAACGGTATTATCCAACACACCGTCCACATAGAATTTGATGGTCGTGCCGCTGCGGGTCATCGCAACGTGATGCCACTGATTGTTACTCACGGAAGCCGTCCCCGCTGGAGTGGCATAGTCGGTCCCGGAACCATCCTCACAGATCTCGACGCCTAATTGAGCTCCCGCTGAAAATGTTACAAAACTCCCGTAGGAATCCGTGTTCCTGTTCGAGAAGATCGTACCGCCGGATGTTTTGATCCACGCTTCAATGGTAAAATCCCCTGTCCCAAAATTCGGAAGGTTCGGGCCGGCGACATAATCGCCGCTGCCGTCCAGCAGCAGCACGTTGCCGCCGGTAAGGGTCTGAGCCTGTACCGCGGCGGGTCCGGTGATCGACAGCAGGACGTACAGACAAATGAGGCTGATGGATAGTGAGCGGTGTGACATGGCGTTACTCCCCTGTTATTATAAGAAAAATATTAAGATGAACATTTCTTCGATCTCATTATTTCACAAGCAGCATCTTTCTGACGGCGGTCATTCCGCCGCTGTGCAGCTGAACGAAATACATGCCGCTGGCATGCTGCATGCCGTCGAACTGCGCGGCATAACTGCCCGGTTCCTTCACATCATTCACCAGCACGGCAACTTCCCGACCGAGGGCATCGAACACCGACATCTTCACCCTTCCAACGGCGGGAATTTGATATGCGATGGTCGTTGAGGGATTGAACGGGTTCGGATAGTTCTGTTCCAGTGCAAAGACGGACGGTACGGCACTATTCACTTCCACCGAAGGCGAGTATGTGAAGTTCCCGTCGCGGTCCACTTGTTTCAAGCGGTACAGCACCGTTCCTCTGCCGGCACCATCGATGAAGGAATACTGTTGCGGAGCGTTGCTCGTACCGTGACCCTCCACGAAACCGATACGGATCCACTGACCCGCTGAATCTTTGGATCGGTGTGTCGATCCTTTGCGCTCGATCTCGAATCCAGCGTTGTTCAGTTCATTTGCTGTGTTCCAGCGGAGTTCCACTCCCCTGCTGTTCGGCACGGCGGTGAACGAGGTCAGCTCCACCGGCAGCGGGACACCGACAGCGAACGAGTCGACCGGAGAGAAGGATGAGCCGAGGTACGCATTGTCCACGGTTTGAACACTCCAATAGTAGATGCCGTCCGGCAGATCGTTGATGAACCAGCTCGTGTCGGAACCGGCATTCCCGGCAGTGATGGAACGGCGGGTACCGGTGGTGAGCACGGCGAGCGGATCGAGGATCTGCGTACCGTTCCGTGTTGTACCGATGCGGAGGGAATACGTGAGACCGGCAGCGGGAGTTTGCATATCCGTGCCGCGGCCCCAGCGCAAAACGGTCGAATCACCGACAGTGATCACGGAATGCAGTGCGGGCGGCACCGGAGCGGTGTTGCCTGCGCCGAATGCGTTCTCGAAGATGTACGCTGAGGTCGAACCGCCGTCGAATTCCACCATCAGATCCAGCGAACCGTCACCGTTCCAATCGGCCGGATACCATTGGCCGCTGTAGGGTTCGCGCAGTCCGGTCGCGGAGGCGAGAAACGGCGTGAAAGAATCGCCGCCGTCGTTCCGGTACAGTATGGACCGAATATCCTCATCATCATTCTCACCGGAAAGGAACAGATCGGTCCTGCCGTCATCATTGAAATCACCTGCCACCACCCAACGACGAGCATCGTAATAGCCACCCAGGTCCGAATGGAGCGAGACGCCGATATCGGTGAATGTTCCGCCGGTGTTCCGGTAGATGGTCCCGCCGCTGCTTGCGAACATGACCAGATCCTGATCTCCGTCGTTGTCCATATCTGCCCAGACGATCTTCCCACGTCCGCTGGCAGCAAGCGGAGCAGCGATGTCCGTGAATGTGAATCCTCCATCATTCCGATAGATCTTCGCCGCTGATTCATTCCCGAGATCGAACAACCCGCCGATCGCCAGATCGAGGTCACCGTCTTTATCGAAATCACTCCACGCCATGGAACCCTTGGCAAGAGCAGAGATTCCGGACGTTACCGCGGTGAAGGCCGTACCGTTATCGTTTCGGTACACAGCGATCATCTCTTCATCCGTAGCATAATCCGTTCCGGTATAGCAGAGGTCCGGATCGCCGTCGTTGTCCATATCCGCCCAGGTGATCTCGGCATTGGTGAGCGCTGTGAGCGTGACACCGAGATTCGTATAACTGCCGCCGTCGTTCCGCAGGATCACCGCGAACGACTGGCTGAACTCCCAATCCTCACCGACCGCAGCGATGTCCATATCGCCGTCCCGGTCGATGTCCGCCCACTTCACCGAACCGTTCCGCAGGATCGGAAGACCAGGACGGACCGTGGTGAACGAGCCGTCTCCGTTGTTCCGGTGGATGAACACCGAATCACCGTCGGATGAACCGCCGCCAAGCAGCAGGTCCAGATCTCCGTCGCCGTCCATATCCATGACATCATTGTGCGAATCATACCGTCCGGGAAGATCCGGGATGGAATCACTGAACATGAGTGCGATGGTCTGCTGTTGCGCAGTCGTTCCAGGCCGCAGGAATGTAATCGGAACACCGTCCTGACCTCCGTTGAATTCGAGAATGGAGAAATGATATGTCGTCAGCGGCGAGAGTTCGTACATCGTGATCATGGTATCCGTTCCGCGGTACGCCAGCACCGTTCCCGGGGCTATCTGTTCAGCATACGCGAATTGATTCCACCATGAGTTGATGAACATCCCTTCCGGCGGATCGTAGCTCACCGCTTCTCCCTCGCGGACGAGCACGATGCGCTCCGCACCATTCCCATTCGTCCACCGCAGCGTCAACTCCTTCCCCTGCACATTCTCGAACACAATAGAAGAGGCAGGAATGGTCGGCGGAACAGCCAGTGTCGGGAACGAGAGGATGACGGACCGGACCGTATCGGTCCCGAAGACCGCAGCCGTGCGGTAATGATACGTGGTGGACGGAGTGAGGCCAGTCCAGGTGAATTGCATCGTGACAACCGTGTCCGACGAAGCGAACTCCGTTGTCGGAGAGCTGCTCCCGAGTGCAGCGGTCGGACCGTATTCGACGAAGATCTTCACGGTTCCGCTGTCCGGCTCAGCATTCCCGTGCAGCACTGCGGAAGTCGTCGTGATGTCCGTTGCCGGAGTGCTGAAGACCCGTGAACCGTCGCGAGGACCGATCCCCGGCAGGAAACCGGCACCGCCGACGATCGACCCATGAAGTCCATGTCCCGTCAGATCGTTCACGGTCGTCCCGCCCAACTCATTGATCGGATAGTACGCGATCAATCCCGGTTCCGTGCCGGTGAGGTCCTGCTTCATGGAGGACTGGATCTCATATGCCGACCGTGCGACATTCCAGATGCGGATATCATCAAGATTCCCATAGAACCACGCACCGTTCCCGCCGATGTAGATCGTTTGTCCCGCATCGAACATCGTCACCGGACCGATCAGCGGACCTTGCTTCACCGCCGAACCATCGAAATAGAGCGTGTATGCGGTCGGAGTGAACGTCGCGGCGATATGATGCCATGTGCCGGTCGCGTAACTGACCACACCGGTCCCGCCGCCAGACCCGGTGGTCACCACCAGCGAATTCTCCTGTCCGACGTTGAAGGCGAACCCTGTCGCCGGGACATTGATGATATCCCGCTGAAAAGTCGAGGTGCTGAGCATGAACCATGCTTCCACCGTTCCATATCCGCGGACGGAGAATGTATCGGCGGGAACAACGATCTGCGCATTCGAGGAATACTGCACCACCGATTGTGCCGTGAGCGGAACAACGGATGAACAGAGGAAAAAAGCGAGCAACAGTGTTAAGCGGAACGTTCGACGCATTGTATGGACCCCCGATGGTTGTGAATGTACGTTCAGATCGATTCGCGATGTAATACTCAAGATCTCTCTCCGGCAGATGTTGTGATGATCTCTTTCAGCTGCAGGATGCGGGTCTTGCTGACGAAGCGCGCACCTGCCGAGACGGCCGCCGCACGGATATCCGCATCGTCGTGATGCGACACAACGAGCACATGCGCATCGGGATAACGTTTCACGATCGCCTCGGCAGCGGTGATGCCGTCCATGCGGGGCATCTCGTAATCCATCACCACCCAGTCCGGGCGGAATGAATCATAGGCACTCACCGCCTCATCGCCGTCACCGCACTCCAGCACGATATCCTTCCTGCCGGCGACAACGCGGCGGATGGTGGTGCGCATCATGGAATTGTCCTCAACGATCATCAGACGCATAGTGTCCCCTTCCTTCAATGCTGAAAGATAGAGAACAACCATCGCGGAGGAAATGCGAGGAACTACGGAACGATTACCGGATGACTACGGAGCGGGATAGGTAGATGTACCGATGGGACCGATGATGGATCAGAGGATGGATCTGTGTTCCAAGGCGAATTTCAGGACACCCTGCGCCCCTTTGAGACCGAGCTTCTTTCCGATGTGCAGACGGTGATGCTCCACGGTGCGGACGGAGATGTTCATGGCAGCGGCGATCTCTTTGCTGGTCTGCTGACGGGCCACCAGACGGAGCACGCTCCGCTCTGCCGGCGTCAGGGATCCGAGCGCAGGATGCTCCTTCTCGAATGTCAGCATCGTTTTACCACGGTTGAAGACGAACGACGAGAGGGAGGGACTCAAATAATGTTCTCCCCGCGCAGCAGCGCGGAGACATTGGATCAATTCCGACAGTGCATTATCCTTCAGCACGTAGCCCATCACACCGAGCTCCGCCGCTTCGTCGAAGAGGTCCTGTTCCTTGAACATCGTCAGGAAGACGACCTTGGTGGGACTCTTCGCATCACGCAGCGCTTCGGCAACGTTCACGCCGGTCATCTCCGGCATGTCCACATCCAGCACCGCAACGTCCGGACGAAGTTTGGTGATATGCTCCAGCGCTTCACGTCCGTTCTCTGCCTCGGCTGCGACGATGAATCCGGCGCTCTGCTCGATGACCGTGCGGAGACCTTTACGGAAGATAGGATGATCGTCCGCGATGACGACACTGATGGGCGTTGTTTTTGCACTCATGGTGTAACGTACGGAATTGGAATGAGAATTTCTATCGTCGTACCGGTCCCCGGCGCGGAGACGATGGAGAGCGATGCGCCGATGATCTTTGCACGCTCCCGCAGTCCGAACAATCCGAGTCCGCCGATGAGCGATTCACGCTGTTCCACTGCGCGGGGATCGAAGCCGCGGCCGTTGTCGGCAATGACGATGCGGACCTGGTGTTCCGTCCTTGCCAGCGCCAGCTGCACATGGGTTGCTCCCGCGTGCTTCAGGATGTTGTTCACCGATTCCTGCACGATGCGGAAGAGATGCGATTCCGCCTCTTTCGGGAAGAGGTCGTCCGTCCGGTCGATATGCGCCGTGTAGGAGAGTTTGGTGGATTGTTCCAGGTTCCTCACGAGTGCCAGAAGTGCGCGCTGCAGTCCCATACGGTTGAGCTGGTACGGATGGAGGTTCGATGCGATGGCGCGCGTCTCTTCGATGGACTGCACGGCGATACCGGAGAGTTCGCGCAGCTGGTCCATCAATTGTCCTTTCGTCATCCGCGTCTGCAGTCCCATATCGATCATATTCTTCAGGATGAGCAGGTTCTGTCCGAGCGAATCGTGCAGTTCGGAGGAGATGCGGCGGCGTTCCCTCTCCTGCGATTCGATCACCTGTTTGGAGAACTGCTCCTGTTTCTTCTTCTCCCGTTCCAGCCGGCGGACGCGCCAGAGGTAGATCGAGGGACCGGAGGCGAGGAACACAAGGAAGACCAGAGTGATGAACCACCAGGTGCGGTACCACGGCGGCAAGACCACGAATTGGAAGGTGGCTTCCCGGCCGATGATGCCGTATGCATTGCGGGCACGGACGCGGAAGGTGAACGTTCCGGGTGCAAGATTCGTGAATCCGGTGCTCGCCATGGCGGACCATTGGGACCATTCGGTCTCCTGGCCTTCCAGCAGGAACTGATACTCGTTCTGAACTGCGCGGTCGTAACTGATGGCGGCGAACGAGAACCGGAGTGCATTGTTCCGGAACGGCAGTACGGGGATCTGGTGCTCCTGCTGCTGCAACGAAGCATTACCGTCCGCACCGGCGAATGCACCGCTGTGAATGAGCGAGTCGCCTTCCGGCGACATCACTGCTACGGATCGGAGCCGGGCAGCGAACGGAAGATCGAACGGTTTCTCACGGGTGCCGCGATACGCATAGAGTCCATCCTCATTGCTGAACCACATCGTTCCATCCTGTTCGGACATGAGCAGCCGGATGTTCATGTCGTTCAGCTGACGGGCGGATGTCGGACGTTCCCGCCATCGTGTGCCGTTCCGGACATAGTATTGAACGCGGGAGGCGCCCCGTTTCGCATTGCTCACCACCCACAACGCGGTGTCGGAAACGGAAAAATAGCGAAGGTTCTCGAACGGCAGCGGCGGATCGAACGCGGCGTGGAATGCAGGGTCGGGAACGAACCGGTCTGCAGTGGAGTCGAAGCGGAACATTCCCTGCTCGAATCCGATGCGGAGCACCACGTCCAGCATCACAGCAGGATTCGCGGCAAGCGACGGGAAACCGTGCGACAGTCCGTACCGTTTCATCGTAACATCCTTTGCCGGACCAAGCACATTGCGGAAATGAAGGATG
>JABWAK010000285.1 GCA_013361065.1 Bacteroidota bacterium | reverse complement strand
GCAGAACTATCCTAATCCGTTCAATCCTTCCACCGCCATCCGGTTCTCCGTACCGCAGGATGCGATGGTCTCATTGTCCGTGTATGATCTGCTCGGCCGCACGGTCGCCACGCTCGTCGACCGGCCGATGATGAGCGGCACATATGAACAGACCTTCCATGCCGGTGCTCTTGCCTCCGGTACCTATCTCTACGCATTGCGGATCACGTCTCCGGAGAACGGAGCGGTCCTGCATTCCTCCGTTCGGAAGATGCTGCTGCTGAAATAGCAAATTCGATGAGTGTCACCTCTACGGTGACACTCATCTGACTATCACAACAGTGACTGTCTCCTATTACATTGCTTTCGCATGAGGTGACAGTCATTGTTCGTAGGACAGTCACCACACAGGTGGCACTCTCCGCTCTTCATCGACCAATCGGTCTGCATTCACGCACACTATTCACAATCCTACATCGCAACACTCCCGCCTTACGCCCTCGAATAATTCCGACCACATTGTCTTGTTCCAAAGAAATATTCATCAAAGTGTGTTTTTAAAGGCTCCACTTTACACAAAATGCGGATATATGTATTGAGAAGGACATCTCTGCGGCCAGGTATCACTTTCTGCGTATGTTTTCACTCTCTGCCGGGACTGTCATTGAACCAACATTGAAACAAGTCAGAATGGAGAAATTCAGATTGTGATCACCCCTGAAACACCAATCACTCTGACGGGAAGGAAGTCCGCCCCGGCTGGTGAATGATTGCACTTCCCTTCATGGAACAGTACATTGACGAACCCCAACCATGAAAGCACTCCTATGAAAAAGCGCCTCGTTCTTCTCATTTTGATCGTCACATACTCCTTTTTGCAGATGGATTGTAAGGATGACCCGCCAGTGGTCCCTCCTGCCACCCCCCCGGTGTATGCACAGAGTATCTTCCTTTCCGCAGCGGACAGTGGTCTGACGGAAATATCACTGACCCTCTCCATCAGCGATACCCTCCCGCCCAGGGGATTCTCCCTTTATCGCAATAATTCACAGATCCTTACCGGCTCGCTGTTCGGCAGGGAGACGGTGCTGGTTGATACTGCCGTTCAAATCAACACAACCTATGTGTATTCAGTGTTCCGGACAGATCATTCGGTCAAAAAGGATTCCAGTAGGAGCGTGATGATATCAACACTCGATACGACAAGCCATAATTATACATTCACGTTCGATACACTGGGGGGTGCGGCAAGTAGTATTTTTTATGATGTTGCGATTATCAATGACACACTGGCGTATGCCGTGGGGGAGATCTTCTTAAAAGATTCAACGGGGAAAATAGATCCGTTCCTATACAATTTTGCACAATGGAATGGGAGGGAATGGAAAGTTGGCCGAATTACTGTTTCCTATAGAGGGAATGAAATCATAGAACGTATATATTCAATATTTGCGTTCTCTCCCTCAGACATTTGGCTCTCAAATGGTGTACCAATTCATGGTGATGGAAAGAAATGGAATCAATACCACCTATTTGATATGGGTGTGCTTTCATCAAATGATGGCATTATACAGAATATGTGGGGGCGTTCTACCGGGAAGATGTTCTTTGTTGGTAGGGCCGGTACTATCGTGATTTACAATGGAACCGGCTGGC
>JABWAK010000135.1 GCA_013361065.1 Bacteroidota bacterium | reverse complement strand
GTTGGGAGGGATCCATGCAGCCCTGAAATTTGTTCAAACCGGAAAAGTGTTCGTCCTGGGGTGTGATATTCCGCTGATGACCCGTGAAGTCATTCGGACGATCGTAGAATACCCTTCCGAGGATCCCGTGGTGATCGCACGCGCCGATGGATACCTCCAGCCGATGTGCGGCCTGTATGATACGCGTATCTCCGCAACGATCGAGCGGTTGATCGGAGAACGAAATGCAGAGGGAAGGAAGAAGAGTTGCGGACTCTTGGAGTTGACGAGGAGCGCACCGACCACCATCATCCCTATTAAAGAAATATTCCCCGCATATCAACCCGGTACATTCTTCAACATGAACCGCCCGGAAGAATATCGGGAGATCGTGCGGTTATTGGGGACCGGTGAATGAAACCATCCGTTCAATGTCCCACGAACGCTTTCAGCAGCTCCCCGCTCACATAGTAAAGCATCATCCCGACGAAGACCACCAGCGACAGGATGCGGTTATCCGACCGGTTGATCTCGGGGATCAGGTCGCTGGCGCTCACATAGAGCGCGGCGCCAGCGGAGAAAGCGAACGCATAGCCGGTGATCTTCGGATCGACGTTCTGCAGGAAGAAGATCATGAAGATACCGATCATCGTCCCGGCGGCGATGCCGGCGGCGGCCTTCAGTGCGGTCTGGCGGGACTGCTGCGAGGCAAGCATGATGGAGGCGATCGTGAGTCCTTCCGGGAACTTGTGCAGCAGGATGGCGATGAAGATCAGGATCCCGAGCGGCAGGTCATAGTACATGCCGGCCGAGATGGCGAGTCCGTCGAAGAACGCATGGATGAAGAGTCCCCAGAACGCGGAATAACTCGCCACCTTCGAGACCATCACATGCGAATGGGTCTCCTCGCCGAAATGGAGGTGCTTCACCACGGTGTGTTCCACGAAATGGATCACGCTGAAGCCGATGAGCATCCAGACCGGTGCGGATTCGCCGATATTCTCGATGCTTTCCGGCAGCAGGTCGATCATCACCAGGGCCAGCATGAACCCGGCGCCGAGCGCGATCAGATTCTCCTGGATCCGTTTGGAAAGGTCGTGCTTCCATGCCACGAAGGCACCGCCGAGGATCTCGGCGGAACCGGCGATGAGTCCGGCAGCGATGATGTAGAGGGTCACGTCGTTCATGGTCGGTACGGCTCCGTTAGGTATTGTGCTGCCAGGTCATGCGAGTTCTCGAACGCCTTCAGCCGCTGCACTTTCTGGTACTGCATCACGGCATAGTTCCGTTTCTGCTGTGCATCGTAGATCATCCCGATGCGCAGGTTGGTCATGGTCATGAACGGCGACGCCTCCTTCTTGTCCAGCGTCCTGCTCAGCGCATCGCACTGATAGAAGTACTGCAGCGCCTGCTCGTACTGGCGGAGGGTCATCAGGACCATCCCCTGGTAGTAGAGCGCCTCCCGCTTGGCGAACGGCGAATAGCCGCGCTGTCCGCTCTCGCACCGCCGCTGGATCTCCCGGAACACCGACTGCGCCTCGCCGTACTTGGAGAGCGAGAACGCGCTCCGTCCCACGTACCGGTGGAAGACGATATTGTTCGGGAACTGCTTCAGCAGCGCCGAGGAGAGCTCATAGGAGCGAAGGTAGGACCGCTCATAATTGTAATGGAGCTGCAGCAGGAAGTACTTCGCCTCCAGCGCCGCGAACTTGGCATGCTCCGCCGCGGTCGTCAGCTGCTCGATCCCTTTCGCCTTGTCCCCCTCCGGGAAGAAGACCATCACCGGTTTTACGATGGGGTATTTCTCGGGAATGGTGGAGGCATAATAATTGTAGATACCGATGCCCAGCAGGATGTCGTTGTTCTGCGGTGCGAGCTTGTATGCCTTCTGCACGATCGGCAGCGCCAGCCGTCCGTCATTCGCCGCCTTGATCCAGCTGCTGCGGTTCGCCCGCAGGCGGCCCCGGAACCCGAGCGCTCCCCCTTTGAAGAAGAGCGCGCTCACATCGTTCGGATCGCGTTCCAGCAGACTGTCGCAGAGCGAGATCACATCGTCCATTTTCCGCACGAACGAATCGTCGAGCGACTCATCGTCGATGGTCATCAGGATCTTCCACCAGTCGATCATCGCCAGGAAGAAGCGTCCGGCAGGATGGGACGGGTACTGCGCGGCGAGACCGGAGAACTCGGTCTCGGCCCGCTCGAACTCCAGGTTATAGACTGCGGCGATGCCCCGCTTAGCCCGTGCATCGAAATCGGGCGAGGTGATCCACTGCGCCCCGGAGACGGAGCTGCAGAGCAGGAACAGGACGAGGAGACGGAGGGCGACGGTCACTGCTGTGCTGCGTCCGGTTGTGGTTCTGCGGGGAGGAGCGAGCGTTTCCGGTCCTCTTTCCACTGATCGTACTGCCAGACCCCTTCCGCTGCACGGACCCACGGCCAGTAGATGATGAGCAGGGTGCCGAGCACCAGCATCAGCGTGGCGAGGGCGCCGCCTTCCGGTCCGAATGTCCCGCCGGTCAGCCATTCCGGTCCCGAGACCACCGCCGTGCCGAACTGTGTCGTATCCGATGTGGTTCCGCTGACGGGATAGGAGAAGATGACACCCTGGAAGAAATTCCAGGAGATGTGCAGTCCTACCGGGAGCCAGAGCGCCTTCGTCTTGAAATAGGCCGCAGAGAGCCAGATGCCGGCGAGCGCCACATTGATGAGGCCGAAGAGGGAGACATTCGGGTTGCCGGCATGGGCTGCAGCGAAGAGCAGCGACACTGAGAGGGTCGCAATTATTTTGTTGGTCCCTTCCGCGAAGGATTGAAACAGGTAACCGCGGAAGAGCAGTTCCTCACCGTATCCGACGGCTGTGTACAGCACGAGCCCGTTCAGTACGATCGGTGCGATCTGCTCAGGCGTCAGTCCGCGGAACTCGATCACCACCATCCCGGCAGCGTTCTCGATGACGAAGATCAGGGTCATCATGCCGGTACCGAACAGCAATCCCTGGCCGAGTTCCTTCCCCCAGCCGCGGTGGAACGAGATGCCGACCGAATGGAACGGCCGCTTGTCGACGAACCGGAGCGCCACCCAGGTGGTGAGCGTCACCATCACATAGGAGATGATCGTGGCGATGGTCGGCAGCGGCAGTCCCTGGACCGGCTTGAGCAGCATCATCACCGGTCCGGTCACCACCGGGATCGCCACGAGGGTCATCGCCAGGAAGAGCGCGATACGCCAACCGGCCCGGAGCGCCGCGAGTTCAGGATCGATGAAGATGCGCCGGATGCCCGGACTCATATCCGCTCCAGCAGATAGTCACGGACCGCGCTCATGGCGATCCGTTCCTGTTTCATGGAATCGCGCTCCCGCACGGTCACCGTCTGGTCCGTCAGCGTCTGGGAATCGACCGTGAAGCAGTACGGCGTGCCGATCTCATCCTGCCGGCGGTACCGGCGGCCGATGGCGCCGCTGTCGTCATAGAACACGCGGAAGTACTTCTGCAGATCCTTCGTGAGGTTCCGCGCCAGATCATCCATCCCGTCCCGGTTCACCAGCGGAAGGATCGCGGCCTTCATCGGCGCCAGTTTCGGATGCAGGTGCAGGACGGTCCGCACTTCGCCCGCTTCCCCGTCCGCCCCGGCGACCATCTCCTCATCGTACGACGCGCAGAGGAATGCCATGAAGGAACGGCTGGCACCGACCGAGGTCTCGATGACATACGGGACGAACTTCTCCTTGGACTGTTCATCGAAGTACTTCAGCGACTTCCCGGAGAACTGCTCGTGCTGCGACAGGTCGAAGTTCGTGCGGCTGTGGATCCCTTCCACCTCGCCCCAGCCGAACGGGAACTTGAACTCGATGTCGAACGCCGCTTTGGCATAATGCGCCAGTTTCTCATGCTTGTGCCACTGCAGGTTCTCCGGTTTCATGCCGAGCTCCAGGAACCACTTCATCCGTTCCTCGCGCCAGTATTCGAAGAACCTGTCCTCCTCGCCCGGCTTCACGAAATACTGCATCTCCATCTGCTCGAATTCGCGGGTGCGGAAAAGGAAGTTCTTGGTGTTGATCTCGTTCCGGAACGCCTTGCCGATCTGCGCGATGCCGAACGGCAGTTTCTGCCGGGACGCGCTCTGCACATTCAGGAAGTTGACGAAGATCCCCTGCGCCGTCTCGGGACGGAGGAACACGACGTTGTTCGAATCCTCCACCGGACCGACGAAGGTCTTGAACATCAGGTTGAACTGACGCGCTTCGGTGAAGGATCCCTTCGTGCCGCAGTTGGGGCAGGCCAGGATACGGACCGCCTGAGCGACCGTCTCATCCGTCGCGATGCGCGCCGCGAACTCCGCGACGATCTTCTCGTCCGGCTGCTGGCCGTCGAACTGACCCGGGAACATCTCGCGCAGCACATCCTTCTTCTTCTTGGTGTTCAGCTCGTCCATCAGCACATCCACGCGGTACCGCGATTTGCACTGCTTGCAGTCCACCATCGGATCGGTGAAATTCGCCACATGGCCGGATGCTTCCCAGACCTTCGGGTGCATCAGGATGGAGGCGTCGACCCCTTCCACATCGTCCCGGAAGGTCATGGAGCGCCACCATGCCTGTTTCAGATTGTTGAGCATCTCCACGCCGAGAGGACCGTAGTCCCAGCAGCCGTTGAGGCCGCCGTAGATCTCGCTGGACTGGAAGACGAATCCGCGCCGCTTTGCGAGCGACACGACCTTTTCCATTACCGAATTTGCTTCTTTGGCTGCGATGGTGGAACTCCTTTCCTTGCTGTAGTTGCCGGTTCTTTGCTGAAGATATACGCTTTCATGATCTGGTCGCCGTTCTTTACCTGCACGACCGTGGTCCGCTCCCTGGCATTCTCCATCGAGACCAGCTGGGCATCATAGCCGGCCAGACTGTCCCGCATCGCCTTCACGAACGTGAGCGGGTCGAACGAGGGAGGCATCAGGACGCGGACGTCGTTCCGACCGCGGATCGGCCGGATGTTCTCCCGTTTGATCCCCTGCGCTTTCAATGTGGTATCGGCCATCCGGTGGACGCGGTCCGCGGTGACCGGCTGCCGGGAGGACGGCAGGAGCGAGAAAGGTTCCGCATGCCCCTCCCCCGATTCGCGGATGACCGTCAGAACGATACCGAGCACCGTCAGGACGGCGATCAGCATGACCCGTTTGTCCATCATACCGTCACCTCACTCCGCTGCCGTTGTGTGAAGACCGAGATCCTGCCGTTCCCGTACCGTTCGACCAGCGCCTTTGCCAGTCCGAAATCCTTGCCAACATCGCCCGGAGTGTGCGCATCGGAGCCGAGCGTGAGCGGGATGCCGTACTCGGAGAGGATCGCCAGGATGGTCTCGCTGGGATACATCTCCTTCACCGGTTTGCGGAGGCCGGAGGTATTGATCTCTACCGCCATACCGGACCGTTTCACCACCTTGAAGGTCTCGCGGAGCACCTCTTCCATCGCCTTCGTGGGGCGATGACCGAATTTCTTCACCAGGTCGCAATGCCCGATGATGTCGAACAGACCGCTCTCGGCCGACTGCCGGATGCGCTCATAATAGAGACCGTAGATGTCGTTCACATCCTTCTCGTCGTACTTCGCCACGAAGAGCGGATTGTCGAATCCCCAGTCATCCAAATAGTGGACCGAACCGATGACATAATCGAACGGACTCTTCGCATTGAACTCCTTCACCCACGTTTCGGTTCCCGGCATGAAGTCCCCTTCCAGTCCGAACTTCACAGTGATGCGTCCCCGGTACGCCTCCTGCAGCCGCTGTACCTCAGGCGCATAGTCGGACCAGAACTGTGCTTCGGTCATCCGCACCTCATGGTCCCAGTTGTCCGGCATCGGCGTGTGGTCGGACAGGCCGATCTCGTCGAGTCCCAGCGATATGGCATGCTGCACGTACTGCTCCAGCGTGCCGTCGGCATGTTTACACAGATAATTATGGGTGTGGTAATCAGCGAGCATCAGCGTTCCATTCCGGCCAGTGCGGCCGCTTCGATCCCGAGTGCAGCATACACCGGGAGCAGATGTTCCATCCGTTTCGAGCCCCGCAGTGCGTCCAGATGACGGAGCACCGTGGCGCGGTCGCCGCGGGCGATCGGCCCGGTAAGCGCTGCAGCCGGCGAATGCCGGAGAGCATTGTTTACTGATGCCGTGACCAGCGGACCGAAGATACGCCACAGGTCCTTCGCCGGCACCCCGGCTTCACGGGCAAGCTGACCGGCCACTTCCAGCAGCGTCACCGTATAGTTCGAGGCGAATACTGCTGCCATATGATAGAATGTCTTCTTCCGCGCATCGATGGTGAAGGAGGAACCTTCCATCCGTTTCACCAGGGAGCGGCAGAGGGCGACCGCCGTGCGGTCCCCTTCCAGCGCGAACCAAGTGTCTTTCATCGGCACCGTCCTTCCCTTCTTCGGGAAGGTCATCAGCGGATGCATCGAGGCGCAGGAGATCTTCCGCTTCGCTGCCGGACGGAGTACCAACGAAGCAAGCGCACCGGAACAATGGATGATGGTCCTGATCCTCTCCGCTCCGGCACTGCGAAGTACCTGAACGGCTGCTGCCGGGATCGCATCATCCGGCACCGCCAGGATCACAACGGATGCAAAGGGAATCTTCCCCGTCAGAGTGCCGGACGAGGGGGCAGCGACACGCCGTGCCAGCGCCCGGGCCGACGTACCGTTCGCTGAATAGACACCGGCAACCGTCACACCGGACCGGTACAGCGCCAGGGCGAGTGAACGCCCCACGGCACCGGCACCGACGATCGTCACCGGGGTCATACGGCTCACTTCACCAGCATCAGTTTCTTCACGGTGGTCCTTCCGGCGGCGGTAAGCCGATAGAAGTAGACGCCGCCGGCGAGTTCATCCGCATGGAGTGTCACGGAATATTGTCCGGCATCCATCACCCGGTTGACCACGGTCATCACGTTCCTGCCGGTGACATCGTGCAGTGTTAAGGCAACCTGTCCCTGCTGCGGTACGGCGAACCGGATGCGCGTGGAGGGATTGAACGGATTCGGATAATTCTGTGCCAGGTCGAATGAGCGGAGCGTGAGCCGGTCCTCCTGCTCCACCACCGCCGTAGCATTGAGCGGTGCACCGTTCTTCACCCACTGCACGAGTGTGCGCAGGTCCGCATCCGAGATCGGGTCCCCTCCGGCCGGCATACGGGAACCGAATCCGGCGATCCCTTTCACCTTCAGGATCAGGATGCTGTTCGTATCGTTCGCGACCACCACCGGTTTATGGTTCCCCGTGCTGAACAGCTGCGCGTAGGGAGAGACATGCAGTCCTCCGGACCCGCCGTGACAGGCGGTGCACTCATATTTATCGAAGATCGGTTTGATATGCTGCGTATAGTTCACGGTCTGCGCCTGCAGCGATGCAGAGAGCACGGCCAGGATCAGGATACTGCGAAGGTTCATCTATGTCCCCAAGGTAAAGAATCGTATCGTTCCGTCGCCGTCCCGCGGCGCGGTGTCAATGCTTGTTCTTTCGTTTGTACTGTTCGTGTCCATGCTTCACTGATTCCAGCGCGACCATCACATTGTCCCAGCCGAAGCTCTCCACATGCTTCCCTTCCAGCAGCTTGTAATTGGTGAAGAAATGTTCGATCTCCACCAGCAGGTGCTTCGGCACCTCCTTCACATCGTTGATGTTGCGGTAGGTCGGATCGTTCACGGCAACGGACAGGAGCTTGTCATCCGGTCCCTTCTCATCCTTCATCCGCAGGATGCCGATCGGTTTCACCTCGACCACCACGCCGGTGAAGAGGGGCTGATCGATGAAGATGAGGATGTCGAGCGGGTCCCCGTCGTCCCAGAGGGTGCTCGGGACGAAACCGTACGCTTCGGGATAGTGCATGGAGGAATAGAGGACGCGGTCGAGTTTGAACACGCCGAGGTCCACATCATATTCGTATTTATTGCGGCTGCCCTGGGGGATCTCCACCACGGCATTGATGGTCCGGGGGAAATCCTTCCCGATCGGCAGGTCTTTGAAATTCATGGATGCTCTTTCCTAAAATGCGAATGCCGAAATGAACATCATTCCGGCATTCGCTCGTTCTGGTGTCCGCTGTTATTTCAGCTTCAGGGATGCTACGACGTTATCGAACGCCGGCTTGAAATCCGCCGTGAGCGGCTTGTACCAGGTGACGACCACCTGATAGATCTTCTCGCCCTTCACGGTGAAATAGACCATCCGCTCGATATCCTTCGCGGGCGGCGTCGCCGTGACCGTGACGGCGTTCGTGCCGTCGATCTTCGCCGAACCGGTCGCTTTCGGTTTGAACTTCGCTTTGTTGTCCTCGACGAACTTCTCGAACTTCACTTCGCCCTTGTCCGTCTTGGTCGGGAAGACATCCAGGTCCACGGTGCAATCCTGACGGAGCCCCTGCAGATGCAGCGAATGGAGCGAACCGCCCTTCACTTTCGGCATGGTCACGTCGTAGTTCTGCGGGTACTGGAACTCCACGAAATCGTTGCTGAAGGTCGACAGTTCCGCCACCGGCAGCGCTGCCTTGTTCGGATCGTCGTACCGCACCTTCGGCTTCGGCAATTTGACCGATTCAACGATTTTATCCAGGATCGGTTTGTAGACCTCGAAATAGTCATTGAAACCGGAGATGCTGACGGTATAGAAGGCGCTGTCATGCGCCACGATGTACTTCTCGCCCTTCAGCGAGGTCTCCTTGCCGACCTTCACGCCGAAGGAGAACTTGAAACCGTTCTGCTTGCCGATCATCGCCGGCTGTTCGCCGGAGAGGTTCAGTGCGGAGAAGTTCTGCATGGTGGTCGCTTTGAACTCCTCGATCGTGCCGACCTTCACATCGGCGAACTTCTCGGAGATGATCTCGATCTCCACCCCGCCCTGTTCCTGGTTCACCGTGGTGCTGCCCTGGGAGTAGACCTCATAGAACTTCTCCGCCGCGGTCTGCGAGGAGTAGATCTTGGTCCGTTTCGGATCGGAATTGACGATCCAGCCCTTCGGATACTGCGCTTCCATACCGTTGATCGGGTCCTGGAACGTATCCCATTCCGCGATGACCGGGAGTTCCGTCTTCTTCTGGCACGAGGAGATGATGCCGCCGATACCGATGCTCAGGAGCATCAGTACGAAGAAGGGAAGATGCATGTTACGCTTGTTCATGGTTCACCTTTTCAATTGAGTGAAGGGATGGTGGGTTATTGTCCGCAGTTCATCTGCGCTGATTCTTTCTTTGCCGCTGCATTCTTCGGATTGATCTTCAAGACCAGGGCATACTCCTGACAGGCGCGGGCACGGATCTTCTTCGCTTCGTCATTCAGCAGGTCCTTGTCCCCGCTCCGCACCGCATACATCTGTGCCATGAACAGGTGCAGGTTCTCGTCCTTCTTATCCTTCTCATAGGCCGCGGCCTTCTCCAGTTGCTCGATGGCGCCGAGCACGTTCTTGGCGCGCCATTCGAACAGCGCCAGGCTGCGGTACCCGCTCATGATCATGGCGGTATGCTGCGCGGCCTTCGCCGGTTCCGCTTTCAGCGCACTGTCCGCCAGCCCGATGAGTGTCTCGGCGTGATAGCGGCCGAGTTCCGCGGAATCCTGCTGGGAATAGATGCCGATCAGCGACTGATGGGACTGCATGTTATTGGGACGGAGTGCCAGGAGACGCTTGTAATAGGTCTTTGCCGTGTCCATCTTGCCGAGCACGTTGTAGGAGAACGCCGCATAGAACAGCGCCG
>JABWAK010000134.1 GCA_013361065.1 Bacteroidota bacterium | reverse complement strand
ATGAGCTTGTCGATGATGCCGGTGAACTTCGCGAGCATATGGTCGAGCACGATACAGGAATCCGGGACGATCACCCGCTCCACGGAGGAATGCGAGATGTCCCGCTCATGCCAGAGCGCCACATTCTCGAGCGCCGCCTGGGCATTGCCCCGCAGCAGCCGCGCCAGTCCTGAGATCTGTTCGCAGGTGATGGGATTCCGTTTGTGCGGCATAGCGGACGAGCCCTTCTGTTTCTCCGAGAAGTACTCCTCCGCTTCCAGGACCTCCGTCCGCTGCAGATGACGGATCTCCGTGGCGAACTTGTCGAGCGAACTGCCGATCACCGCCAGCGTGGTGATGAACTCGGCATGACGGTCCCGCTGGATCACCTGCGTGGAGACCGGTGCAGGACGGAGTCCCAGCTTGCCGCAAACGTACTCTTCCACTTCCGGCGACAGGTGCGCGAAGGTACCGACCGCTCCGGATATCTGGCCGACGGAGATGGTGTCGATGGCCGACTGCAGCCGTTTTATATTGCGGCGGGTCTCATCGAACCAGAGCGCCAGTTTCAGTCCGAACGTGGTCGGTTCGGCGTGGATGCCGTGCGACCGGCCGATCATCACCGTGGTCTTGAACTCCTTCGCCCGGCGTTCCAGCACATCCCGGAGCGCCGTCAGTCCTTTCATCAAAAGCCCGCCCGCCTGTTTCATCTGGACGGACAATGCCGTATCGACGACATCCGACGAGGTCATCCCCTGATGGATGAACCGCGATTCTGGTCCGACCGATTCACCGACACTCGTCAGGAAGGCGATGATGTCGTGCTTCACCTCCGCTTCGATCTGGTTGATGCGTTCCACATTGAATGCAGCGTTGGCGCGGATCGCTGCAGGGGCATCCGCAGGGATGGCGCCGAGCTGCGCCTGCGCCTCGCATGCCAGCAGTTCGATCTCCAGCCAGATGGAATAACGGTTCTCATCCGTGAAGATCGCTCCCATCTCGGGACGTGTATACCGTGCGATCATTTAACTTTGCTTCTCCAATAAGAGTTCGATGGTGACGATCTTCTTGTCCCGGTACACTTTCACCTTCCAGGTATCCCCGGCCCGGCTCTCCTGCATGATGCTCATCATATTGTCCGTCGTGATGATCCGTTCGCCGTTGATCTCCACGATGATGTCCGCGATGAGGATGCCGGCGCGGTCGGCCGGACTGTTCTTCTGCACGTCGCTGACAATGACACCCTGCGCCTGTTTGAGGCCAAAGTAGCGTGCGATCTGCGTGTCGACCGGACGGACATCGATGCCGGTCCAGAAGTTCCGCTCCACTTTCCCCTTCTGCTGCAGTTCTTCCACGATCGACTTCACGCGGTTGATCGGCAGTGCGAATCCGTATCCGATATAGGCCTGGCTCACACCGCCGGTATAGATGAGCGTGTTGATACCGATGACCTCACCCACACTGTTCACCAGCGGTCCGCCGCTGTTCCCGGAATTGATCACCGCATCGGTCTGGATGAGTCCGCGGTAGGAGCGGTTGCTCTCCACATTCAGGTTCATCCCCTTCGCACTCACCACACCGACCGTCACGATCGGTTTGTCGATATTGTCGAACAGTCCGAACGGATTCCCGAGAGCGATCACCCACTCACCGATGTAGACATCGTCCGAATTGCCGAGCTTCACATACGGGAAGGTCTCCCCCTTCTCCGGCGTCAGCTTCAGCAGACAGATATCCGTGACGAGGTCCGTGCCGATGATGGCCGCCTGATATTTCTTGCCGTTCGTGAGTGTGACGGTGATCTGCTTCGCATTCCCCGCCACATGGTCGTTGGTCAGCACATAGCCGTCCGGCGAGATGATGAATCCGGATCCGAGACCTTTCACTTCCTGTTTGTAGTTCCGACTGCCGAAGAACTGATTGAAGAACGGATCGTTCCCGAAGAAGTTCGCGAACGGGTCGCGGTACTCACGCACTTCGATCACGTTGATGCCGACCACCGCAGCGCTCACCATATCCACCGTACGGGTGATAGCATTCTGCCGCGACCGGCCGATCTCATCATTCACGGTTTGCCCGAACAGCACCGTTGCCGCAACGAGCGAGGAAAGGAGGATCCTAATCGTTCTTTGCTTCATAGTATTCTTTGATCGGTTCGATATGACGGGAAAGACAGACAGCCACGATCATGCTGCCGGCGGTGAAGAACTCCGCTGTAGTGAAGTAGGACGGGATCACGGCAGTCAGCCAGGAATCTGGGATCGCCCACATCAGCAGCGGCAGTCCCACCAAAGCGATGACGCTGGAGGCATGGACATTCTTCGTAAACCGCTCCGAGCCGAAATAGAGTCCCAGCCAGACGAACACCCAGGGCCAGCTGGTGACAAATAAGGATCCGGCGCCTGTGGCCAGTCCCCTACCGCCATGGAACTTCAGCCAGACCGGGTAGCAGTGACCGAGAACGGTACCGAACATTGCGGCCGACACTGCCGCTGCGCTCGAGTCGAAGAATGCCGCTGCGAGAACGACTGCGATGACACCCTTCAGCAGGTCTCCCAGGGTCACGATCACGCCGACCCATTTCTTTCCGGTCACTTCAAGCGCATTCCTCCCTCCCACATTGCCGCTGCCGGCAGTGCGGATATCGACATCCGAAGTGCGTTTCACAACGAGGTATGCGGTAGGAATGGAACCGATGAAGTAACTGATACAGAGGGAAACGATATAGTCCGTCAAACGTCCTCGCTTTCTTTTGACCAATTTACGAAAATGGGGCAGGTAAGTCAACGAATGAAATTGCCGTAACTTATTGTGATGTGGGCAATTGGGGACGCTCCCTTCCTTGATTCTCCACGGCAAAAAAACTATATTGAAAAAAACAGGGAACTATGCCGAAAGACCTCTCCAAAGTCACCTTCTATAATAACATCCTCGAAACCATCGGCAATACACCGCTGATCAAACTCAACAAGGTCAATCGGGGACTGAAACCTCACATTTTTGTGAAGGTCGAATCGTTCAATCCGGGCGGTTCCGTGAAGGACCGGATCGGCATCGAGATCATCGAGGATGCAGAACGGACCGGAAGGATCAAACCGGGCGGGACGATCGTTGAATCGACCTCCGGCAATACCGGCATGGGTCTTGCCCTCGCCGCTGCCGTGAAAGGGTACAAAACGGTCTTCACCATGCCGGACAAGATGAGCATGGAGAAGATCAGCAACCTGCGCGCGTTCGGCGCCGAAGTGATCGTCACCCCGACCGCTGTCCCCCATGAATCGCCGGAGAGCTACACCGAAGTGGCGAAACAGCGGGTCCGTGAGACCCCGAACTCCATCCTGGCGGACCAGTACGAGAACCCCAAGAATCCCGAAGCGCATTATAAAACGACCGGACCAGAGATCTGGAAACAGACCGGCGGTCAGATCGATTATTTCATCTGCGGTCTCGGCACCGGCGGCACCATCACCGGAACGGCGAAGTACCTGAAGGAACAGAACCCGAACGTCAAAGTGATCGGCGTCGACATCAAAGGCTCCATCCTGCAGGAGTACTTCTATAAACGGAAGTACGATCCGGTCTTCAAGACCTACAAGGTGGAAGGGATCGGACAGGATTACATCCCGAAGACGCTTGACTTCAATTATGTCGATGAAGTGGTGATGGCGGATGACCGCGAATCGTTCCTGGCAGCACGCCGGCTGACCCGGGAGGAAGGGATCTTCGTCGGAGGCTCGGGCGGGACCGCCCTCCATGCCGGTCTGGAGTTCTGCCGGAAACTTCCGGAGGATGCGATCGTTGTGATCCTCCTTCCCGATTCCGGCAGCCGGTATGTCAGCAAGATGTTCAACGATGTCTGGATGCGGGAGAACGGGTTCCTGAAACCGGAACGGATCACCCTGAAGTACATCCTGGACAGCAAGGAATCGGAACTGCAGGACGTGATCAGCGTGGACCGCTCCACCACCATCCGCCAGGCGATCGAACTGATCAAGAAGCACGGCATCTCTCAGCTTCCGGTGCTGGAGAACAACCGTTCCATCGGACTCGTCACCGAATCCAACCTCCTCTCCAGCGTGGTGGAGGATACGGCGAATTTCGATAAGAGCATCGTCACGGCGATGGAACATCCGCTCCCGGAGGTCCACATGAACGAGGAAGTGAGCGTCGCCGTGAAGTATTTCATGCAGAAACAACCGGCGGTGATCATCACCGACCATGAGAAACCGATCGGGATCGTCACCCGGTTCGATGTTCTCGAATATATGTCCCACTAACCCACTCGACCCGACCGCCATGCAATGGGATAAAGGTGCTTCTGATACGCTCGAGAAACTCGTCTCTGTCGTCCGGGACCCGTTCCGTTCAATCATCAAAAGCAACTCCGAATCACACGCGGAGAAGTACGCCGAGGCAAGGCGGTCCCCGCACGTCACATCGAAGGAAGCGGTGCTCGGATTCCTGAGAGCACGGTCCCATAAACTCTCCAGCGAAGGATTGCTGATCCTGGAGGAGCATAAACTCACCGAAAAGGATTTCCTCAACTATCCCGTATCAGGACAACCGAAATGAAATTCTCCACCACTGCAGTGCATGCGGGACAGGTTCCCGATCCCTCTACAGGCGCCGTGATGACGCCTGTTTTTTTGACCTCCACTTACGTCCAGGAAGGACTCGGGAAGCATAAAGGATACGAGTATTCCCGCGTCTCGAACCCCACACGGACCGCCCTGGAGAAGAACATCGCCGCACTGGAAGGTGCGAAGGAAGGGATGGCATTCGCCTCCGGAATGGCAGCGGAGGATGCCATCTTCCGTCTGCTGGCGCCCGGGGACCATGTGATCGTCACCAACGATGTCTACGGCGGTACCTACCGCATCGGCAAGATGGTGCTGGAGCAGTACGGACTGCAGTTCGATTTCGTCGACACCACTGTGATCGACAATGTGGTGAAGGCGTACCGGCCGAACACGAAGATGGTCTTCGTCGAGACACCGACGAATCCCACCATGAAACTGACCGACCTGAAGGCTATCGCCAAATTCGCGAAGGAACGGAAGATCCTCTCAGTGGTCGATAATACCTTCGCCACCCCCTATCTGCAGCGTCCGCTCGACCTCGGCATCGATGTGGTGATGCACAGCGTCACGAAGTACCTGAACGGACACAGCGACATGCTGGGCGGATTCGTTGGCACGAGCAATGCGAAGGTGATCGAACGGCTCCGGTTCCTGCAGAAAGCGACCGGCGGTATCATGGGACCGTTCGATGCATGGCTCTGTCTGCGCGGCACCAAGACGCTCGCTGTCCGGATGCGCCAGCATTGCGAGAGCGCCTTGACCATTGCGCAATGGCTGGACCAACAGAAGAAGGTGCAGCAAGTGAATTACCCCGGACTTCCCCAACACCCGCAGCATGCACTCGCCAGGAAACAGATGAAGGCGTTCGGCGGGATGATCTCGTTCGATCTGGGGAGTCTTGCGAAAGCGAAGAAGTTCCTCGCATCGGTGCGGCTCTGCGCGCTAGCAGAATCGCTCGGCGGTGTGGAAACGCTCATCTCCCATCCCGCCACTATGACGCATGCATCGGTACCGAAAGCGGACAGGATCAGGAACGGTGTGACGGATGGTTTGGTGCGGATCTCGGTCGGGATCGAGGATGTGGAGGATCTGATCGAGGACCTGCGGCAGGCGCTGGCAAAGATCTGAAATTGACTGTATCGGAAGAAAACCGTGTCAAGGTTATAAACCTTGACACGGTTTTTTGTTTATGAGAACAATCCCGTGGTCGATACGATCAATTTTGCCGTTGCGATGTTCGTGGCGAGCGGCACATTGTGCACGTTGCAGACCCGCATCAGTCCGTGGATGTCCGGATCGTGCGGATGGGCATCGAGCGGATCGGTGATGAAGATGACCGCATCGACCTTCCGGTTCGCCACCAGCGCCGCGATCTCCGCATCCCCTCCCATCGGACCGCTCTTATAACACTTCACGGCCAATCCGACCTTCTCCTTCAGCAGCGAACCTGTCGTTTTCGTCGCGACCAGACGGCATTTTGCCAGCGCTTTCTTATTGTCATTCGCGAACTGCAGCATGTCCGCCTTCTTCCCGTCATGGGCGATGAGTGCGATCGTCTTCATGGATTTCCTGAACCCCTGTTTGAATGTGTCTATTCTAATTTATTCTATTTTATCGATACAGCAGCGATGCAGCACGCCGTTGCCGGAATGCCGCGAGTTCCTTCTCCCACTGTAGTTCTATCTCTGCAACGGATGCGCCTTTCAGCAGCATTTCCCGGATCACCGGCGTCCCGGCCAGCCGGTCGAATCCCCGATCCCGGAACGTGAGCGAATCACGATAGAGCGACCGGATCGCATGCACGACCGTCACTCCGGTCCGCACCGAAGCGAAAGAGGCGCGGTCGGTCACGGTCAGACGGACACCGCCGCAGGAGCGTCCTTTGTATTTCGGATTGGATGCCGTCCCTGGGATCTCCTCCGGTGTGAACTGCACCGGCGCGAATGTGACTCCGGGGAGTTTCCTGCTGTTCAGTTCCTTCGCCAGCACCGCACCATCGATCCAGGGTGCGCCTATCTGTTCGAATGGCGCCATCGTTCCTCTCCCTTCCGAGACATTCACCCCTTCGAACAGACACATCCCCGGATAGACCACCGCCGTTCCGACCGAGACCATGTTCGGGGAAGGTTTGATCCATCCGAGTCCTGTCTGTTCATACCATTGCGTCCGGCTCCAGCCTTCCATGGACACCACGGTCAAAGATGCCTGAATGCCATCCTTGAGCCACCGTTCCTTATTAGCCATCGTTGCCAGTTCACCGACGGTCATACCGTGGGCGATCGGGACCGGCACCCACCCGACGAACGTCTTCAGGGAATCGACCCGCAGCGGTCCTTCCACGCGCGTTCCGGTGATCGGATTCGGCCGGTCGAGCACGATGAACGGGATCTTTTGTTCCGCCGCTGCTTCCATCGCCAGGAACATGGTGCTGATGAATGTATAGAAGCGCGCTCCGACATCCTGGATATCGAAGACCAGCACATCCACACCCTTGAGCATCTCAGGTGTCGGTTTGTTGATCTTCCCGTACAGTGAATAGACCGGGGCGCTGGTCACGGCATCAATGGTATCACGAATGGTCCGTCCGTCCGGTGCATCGCCGCGGATGCCGTGCTCGGGACCGAACAGGACCGCCAGCGTTGTTCCATTCCGGGAAGCGAGTGCATCGGCTAGATGCCTGCCGTCCGCCAGAACGGCGGTGTGGTTGGTCACAAGACCGATTCGCTTCCCGTCAATGAGTGCTGCATGCCGCGAGAACAACAGGTCCGCACCTGTCGTAACTCCCTTCTGCTGTGAAGAGAGTATGGTGACGGAGAGCAGGATGATCAGTATGGTACGCATACGACAGCTCCTTTGTGAATGTGGGTGGATCCGGAACGGTTCATCGCAGACGGGACCGCACCAATGACCATGCTGCGATCGTCATCCCGTCCCAGATGGTATTACTGCGGATCAGTGCATCCACTTCCGCAGGTGTTCTCATGAGCACTTCGAATTCCTCTGTTGCATCAGGAACGGCATGCGATACCTCCAGACCGGTCGCGATGAATACGCTGCACATCTCGTCCGTCACCCCGTTGAACGGATTGAACTCCCCTGCCGGCTCCATCACCGCTGCGCGGTATCCGGTCTCCTCGGTCAGTTCGATCCGCGCCATCTCCTCACGGCTCTTCCCTTCCTTCACCCCGCCGCACGGCAGCTCGATGCTCTCACGGTCGCAGAGGTACCGGTACTGGTTCACCAGGATGATGCGGCCGTCCGGCAGCACCGGCACCACCATACTCGATCCGTTGGTATGCACATAATTGTACTCACCGGATGTTCCGCCCGGTATCTGGAACTGGTCCAGCATGTACGTCCACCAAGGATTCTTCAGCACGGTCCTGGAGGAGAGTTGTTTCCATCGTTTGAGCATGACGACCCTCTAAAATGACAACGGCCGGAATGGTTCCGACCGTTGGTATTTCATCGATGACCTGCAATGCATGGTCCTGTTCAGACGAGATCGCTCTCGGCGAAGAAGAACGCGACCTCGATCCGGCCGTTCTCCACGGAGTCGGAACCATGGACGATGTTCTCGCCCTTGCTGTCCGCATACAGTTTGCGGATGGTACCTTCGGCAGCGTCCTTCGGATCGGTCGCACCGATGAGCGACCGGTAATCGGCAACGGCATTCTCTTTCTCCAGTGCCACGGGCACCACCGGTCCGGAGGTCATGAACTCGACCAGCGACGGGTAGAAAGGACGCTCCTTATGGACGGCGTAGAATGCACCGGCAGCTTCCTTGGTCAGACGGACCTGTTTGAAGCCCAGCACTTTGAATCCTGCCTTCTGGATCTGGGCGAGGACGGTTCCCTGCAGTCCTTTGCGGACGCAATCCGGTTTCATGATGCACAACGTACGTTCAACAGCCATTGTTTTCCTTTTGTCTTTTTGTTGTATGGATGAGTGTGTATGAGAATCTATTTATTCTTTGTTCCGCCGATGACCATCAGCTGACCACTGATAGCTGACAGCAGATTGCTGCTTTATTTTTTCTTCTTTGCCGCCTTCTTCTTCACGGTCACTTTCTTCTTCACCGATTTCTTCGCGGAACCCTTCTTCGCTTTGATGGAGGAGGTCGCTTTGTATTTCTTCGTCAGCGCCTGCTTCATCATCTCGCCCATCGCTGCGGGGGAATCGACCACGAAGATACCGGCGTTCTTCATCGCCTTCATCTTCTCATCCGCCGTTCCTTTACCGCCGGAGATGATCGCACCGGCATGGCCCATGCGGCGTCCCGGAGGCGCCGTCCGTCCGGCGATGAACCCGACGACCGGCTTGGAGACGTTCTTGCGGATGTACTCCGCCGCCTCTTCCTCGGCGCTGCCGCCGATCTCACCGATCATGATGATCCCGTCGGTCTTGTCATCCTCATTGAAGAGTTTGATGGCGTCGATGAACCGGGTGCCGATGATCGGGTCGCCGCCGATACCGATGCAGGTCGACTGACCGATGCCGCGCTCCGTAAGCTGCCACACCGATTCGTATGTCAAAGTTCCGCTGCGCGAGACCACGCCGACACGGCCAGGCTTGTGGATGAACGCCGGCATGATTCCGACCTTCGCTTCACCCGGAGTGATGATACCCGGACAGTTCGGTCCGATCAGTCGCACACCCTTCTTGGAGATGTACTCATATGCCGCCACCATATCCTTCACCGGGATCCCTTCGGTGATGCAGACGATCAGCTTCACACCGCCGTCCGCCGCTTCCATGATGGCATCGCCGGCGAACGCTGCCGGAACGTAGATGATGGAGGTGTTTGCCCCTTCCTCTTTCACCGCATCTGCCACCGTATTGAACACCTTCACCTCACGGTTGAACTGGTCCTTCTCATTCCCTTTGTAGAGCGAACCGCCCTTCCCGGGTGTGACACCGGCAACGACGTTCGTTCCGTACGCCAGCATCTGGGACGTGTGGAATGTCCCTTCGCCGCCGGTGATGCCCTGGACGACGAGTCTGGTCTTTTTGTTGACAAGAATACTCATATGGTCTTCTGCTGTTTGGTAAGTGAGAGATGATTATTGAATCGTTTCCAAAAGATCGCCGACCTTCAGGATGGTCGGTTCATCGAATTGCCCGGGGTCGAAACCCGCCGAGCCGAATTCAGTGATGTAGTTGCC
>JABWAK010000284.1 GCA_013361065.1 Bacteroidota bacterium | reverse complement strand
TGACAACGACTGGGATGTGCGGTACGATGACGTCGGTGCGGACGGTCTGTCCGGTACCGGCGATGCGGGCGAGAAGAACTCCATCCCGAGCCCGGGTGAACCGAATTTCGATCAGACGGACATCAATGAATCGGACCAGATCGGTCTGACCAGCTTCTATTATTTCGCTCCGTCCCGCGATGTCCCGCTCGGCAACGATGCCGAGATGTGGAAACTGATGCAGCCCGGTACGTTCTCCGTGCCTTCCAACATCGAGAACAACGTGCCGGTCGGCGGTGCCGACGGCGACTTCATCTATGCCTCCGGTTACTTCCCGCTGCTGTCCAGGAAGACGGAACGCTTCTCGCTCGCCCTGGTCTACGGCGGAGGTATCGGCGGTTCCGTGCAGGACAACATCAACGACCTGGTGAAGCACAAGCAGACCGTGCAGAAGATCTACGATGCCAACTATCAGTTCGCCATCGCCCCCGAACCGGTGCCGACGCTGACCGCAGTGGCGGATGACGGTAAGGTGCATCTGTACTGGGACCGTAAGTCCGAGGATGCGATCGATCCGGTCTTCAAGATCAAGGACTTCCAGGGCTACAAGATCTACAAGGCGACCGACTACGAATTCAATGATGCCTACAATGTGACCGATGCGAACGGGATCCGAAAAGGTTATAAACCGACCTATCAGTTCGACCTGAAGGATACCATCGACGGTTACTACCGTGCACCGGAATCGGTGTTCAATGATGCCGCAGGGTTCACCTACTTCCTCGGGAAGAACACCGGTCTGCAGCATGACACCACGGACACGGAAGTGATCAACGGCAAGACCTATTATTATGTGATCGTCGCCTACGATGCCGGCAACGACTCCTCCGGAATCTTCCCGTCCGAGAACGGCTGGAAGATCGATATCGATCAGGCAGGACGAGTGCGCGGATATTCCCAGAACGTCGCTATCGTGACGCCGGGGAAGAAGGCCGCAGGATACACCGCTCCGCCGTCCTCCACGAAACTAACAGCCAGACCCGGTGTGGTCGGGAACGGCAATGTATTCTTCAATGTGATCGATGAATCGAAGGTGACGGGGAATGCATATGAGATCACCTTCAACGATACACGGGACAGCGGAAAACTCTCCCCGGTCACTTCCAGCTATACGGTGCGTGATACCACATGGTATACCGGTACCTTTACTCCCGGTAAGGTGGACAATATCGCATCCAGACTCCCCAGGACGAATCTGGTGCCCGGGACCGTCACCATCTACAAAGCGGACGGCTCGGTGGTCGATACCTCCAAATACAGCATCCATTTTGAACGGGGGACCATCCAGGCGAAGAACCGGTACGACCTGCAGGCGGACACGAACAACCTGAAACGCTACACCATACGCTATCAGTACTATCCGGTCTACCGCAGCCCGTACATCAACGGCAGTCCGTTCGTCAAAGAGACCTACGACACCGACATTTTCGATGGTGTACAGCTCCATTTCGAGAACAAATGGCCTGAATTGACCGGCAAGATCAGCCTGATCGACTCACTGACCAAGTGGAACACCGGGACCAAAGCGTATGGGTTCCAGTTCTCCACCATCGACCAGGATATCGATGGTGACGGTGTGCCGGAGAAGGCAACAGCATATGCAT
>JABWAK010000133.1 GCA_013361065.1 Bacteroidota bacterium | reverse complement strand
AAGGAGATCCTTGCGGAAGGGGAACGGAAGGCCCGGGCCGAAGCACACGCCACGATGTCCGTTGTGCGTGAACGGATGAAGATCGGCGCCGTTGCGTGACCAGCACCGTCTGACACATGGATAAAGCCTACAGGGTAAAATTATCGGACTTCGAAGGACCGCTCGACCTGCTCCTCTTCTTCATCAAGCGGGACGAGCTGGATATCTATGATATCCCCATCGCGAAGATCACGAAGGAGTTCCTGGAGTACCTGCAGTATCTGCAGGAGCTGAACCTGGACATCGCCGGCGAGTTCATTGTCACCGCCGCCGAGCTGATGCAGATCAAGGCCCAGATGCTTCTGCCCCGTCCGGAAGGGGAGGCAGAGGAGGTCTTCGATCCGCGCGCCGAACTGGTCCGCCGCCTGCTGGAATACAAACGCTGGAAGGAGATGGCGGAGGAGCTGGAACGCCGGCAACTGCAGCATCGCAAGATCGCCTACCGCGGGAATTTCGAGAACGATCCGATGGTGATGGAGGAAGCGGACGATGACGATATCATCCGCGATGTGACCCTGTTCGATCTGATCGCCGCATTCCAGTTCGCCGTGAACAAGATGCCGCGCAAGCATGTGCACGAGATCAACAAGCTGAATGTGTCGCTGGACGATCAGATGAAGTACATCGTCGGTCTGTTCAAGGACAAGAAGGAGGTCTCGTTCTTCGAGATCGTCATGTCGATGACGGAGAAGATCCGCATCGTTGTCACCTTCATCGCCGTGCTCGAACTGATGAAACAGCAGATCATCGCCATCAGTCAGTTCGATCCCTACACGGACATCACCATCATCAAAGTGAGCGACAAAGAGGAGATCGCGTCGCCGGATTCGACCTATTAGGAACGTATGCAGTACACCACACGACAGCATCGGAGAGCACGCGCATGAGTGACGCACAACCGGAGGTCAATCCGGAGGTGAGGCCGGACACGGCCGCCGACGAAGTGGTCGTCCCGACCGAACTGAAGAACATCATCGAAGCGCTGGTGTTCGCCAGCGATGAGCCGATGACCGTCCGGTTCATCCGTTCCATCATGGAGGATGTGAACAAGGACCTGCCGCCGTCGGAACAGTTCGTGGTGAATGCCGATATCATACGGAAAGCGGTCACTGACCTGAACCGCGGCTACACGAAGCTCGGTTCCGGGTTCCGCATCATCGAGATCGCGGGCGGTTTCACCTATGCCACGCTCGAGCAGTTCTCCTCCTGGGTCGGCAAACTCGCAAAGGAGAAGGCGCGCCGCCGTCTGTCGCCGACCGCCGTGGAGACGCTTGCCATCATCGCCTACAAGCAGCCGATCGCCAAAGGGGAAGTGGAGTTCATCCGCGGCGTGAACGTCGATTACATCATCAACGCGCTGCTGGAGAAGGACCTCATCCACATCACCGGCCGTGCGAACACGCCGGGCCGTCCGCTCCTTTACGGCACCACGCAGAAGTTCCTTGAGCACTTCGGACTGAACGATCTGACCGATCTGCCCAAGCCGCGTGAGATCGCCGAACTCATCAGCGAAACGGAGATCGAGGTCGACCGCCGTCTGCTCGCGGAACAGCAGGAACTCGAGTTCAAGGAGGACCTGGAGAAGAAGCTCGAAGGGAACGAAGGGTCCAAGAACAAACCGGTGAAGCAGCAGAAAGCGAAAGTACCGGAGAACATCAGGGAAGAGAACCGGCGCGCCGCGAAAGAGGCCGCTGCCGGACCATCATCAGCGGAGAATGTACCGACCGCAGAAGGAGCGACACCATCAGAAAGCAATTCAACAATACCAGAAGCGGTACAGGCAAACGTCCCGGCGCAGCCGGAGGACACCGTTCCGGTACAGCCGGAGGGGATCGTTTTGGATCAGCCGGAAGGAAACGTACCGGTGCAGGAGATTCCGCAGGAGGATTCGGCGGAACACGCAGCCGAAGCGGAGCCGGCGGCGGACGTCCGTATCGTCCCGGAACCGGAGATGCCGGCGGAGACAGACGCCGCACCGGCAGGACCGATGACCGCAGAACCTCCCGTGCCGGAGGTGAACGAAGGGATCCTTTCACTCCCCGAACCTCCGCAGCCGGAGGTGACAAACCGTATCGACGTCCCGGCGGAAGCCGTACCGGTGACGGACGAACGGTCAATCGCAGCGGAGCAACCACCGATCGCAGAAGGACACACGCCTCCGGCGGATACGGAACAAAGCGCCCCCGGCCAGGAAAAAGGGTGGAGCAAGTGGAAGAACAAAGTGAAAACGTTCTTCCAGAAACTCTTCGCATAAACCGTTTCCTTGCCATGGTCGGCGTCGCCTCGCGGCGCGCGGCTGAGGAGATGATCGCCAACGGTGAGGTGGAACTGAACGGCACTGTCGTGACCGAACTCGGCACCAAAGTGAATCCGCAGACCGATGTCGTGAAGGTGAACGGTCAGACCTATTCGCTCGCTCAGCGACTCGTCTATATCATCCTGAACAAGCCGAAGGATTTCATCACGACGGCCAGTGATGAGAAGGGACGCAGGACCGTGATGGATCTCGTCAACACGCGCGAGCGGATCTATCCGGTCGGCCGGCTGGACCGTCAGACTACCGGTGTGCTGTTGCTGACCAACGACGGCATGCTCGCCAATAAGTTGATGCATCCCTCCAGCGAGGTCGTGAAGACCTATCATGTCTCCCTGGACAAAGGACTCGACACCGCTCATGCGGAGAAACTCGCCTCCGGTGTATACCTTGAGGACGGGAAGACCGCTCCGGCGGAACTGGAGATCATCCCTGGAACGAAGAGCCGGGAAGTGGTCATCCACATCCACGAAGGAAAGAACCGGCAGGTCCGCCGGATGTTCGAATCGTTCGGCTATGAGATCGAGCGGCTCCATCGACTGGCCTATGCCGGACTCACGGTGCAGGGACTCCAGCGCGGGATGTGGCGTCATTTGAACGACAAAGAGATCAAGCAGTTGAAACGCCTGACGGCAGATGAAAAGAATCAGACTACCATCAAATGAGAAAGTAACGATGACGACGTTCGAACGCAGTGCCGGAATATTATTGCATCCCACATCCCTTCCCGGGCCGTTCGGTTCCGGTGATCTCGGGGCTGGTTCCTATCATTTCATCGACTGGCTGACGGTCGCCGGTCAGCGGCTGTGGCAGATGCTGCCGCTCGGTCCCGTCGGCATGGGCGATTCACCGTATATGTGCCTCTCCGCCTTCGCCGGTGAGCCGATGCTGATCGACCTTCAAGAGCTCGTGAAGAATGGCTGGCTGCCGGAACAGGATCTGCGGAACCATCCCCAGTTCGATCCGCAGAAGGTCCATTACGGCGATGTGAAACAGTTCCGGATGTCCCGGCTCCGCACGGCCGCGCGGACATTCTTCGCCGGTGGTTCCAAGGGACAGATGGATGACTTCCATGCCTTCTGTAAGAAGCAGCGCAGCTGGCTGGATGATTACGCATTGTTCATGGCGCTCATCACCAAATACAACGGTGCGGAATGGAGTACCTGGGACCCGGCAATCGTCAACCGCACTCCCGCCGCGATGAAAGCGGTGCGTACCGAACTGGCGGATGAGATCCTCTTCTGGCAGTTCACGCAATGGTGTTTCTTCCGTCAGTGGTTCGCACTGAAGAAGTATGCGAATGACCGCGGCGTGAGGATCGTCGGCGATATCCCGATCTTCATCGCGTATCAGAGCGCCGATGTCTGGGCGAATCCCCATCTCTTCCATCTGGACAAACAGAAGAAACCGAAGTTCGTCGCCGGTGTCCCGCCGGATTATTTCTCCGTCACCGGTCAGCGGTGGGGGAATCCGCTCTATGACTGGAAGGCGATGCATGAGGAGAAATACGCGTGGTTCATCGAGCGGATCCGCACGACACTGGAACTCGTTGATATCGTACGCATCGATCACTTCCGCGGATTCGCCGGTTACTGGGAGATCCCCGCAACGGAAGCGACCGCCGTCAAAGGGCGGTGGGTGAAAGGACCGGGCGCCAAGTTGTTCGACGCCATCGAGAAGAAGCTCGGCAAGATGCCGATCATCGCGGAGGACCTCGGCGAGATAACACCGGATGTGGTGGAATTGCGCGACCGGTACAACTTCCCCGGCATGCGCATCCTGCAGTTCGCCTTCGCCGCCGATACGAAGAACAACTTCCTCCCGCATAATTTCGTCGCTAACACGGTCGTCTACTCCGGTACGCATGACAATGATACCACGGTTGGATGGTTCCGTTCCGCTACGGAACGCGAACGTGAGTTCGTCAAGCGGTACGCCGGCACAACGGGCGCGGAGATCCATTGGGATCTGATCCGCCTCGCAGCGCAGTCCGTTGCTGTCATGGCGGTCGTTCCGTTCCAGGATGTCCTTGGACTCGGCACCGACGCACGTATGAACATGCCGGGGCATGCCCTCGGCAATTGGTCCTGGCGGTTCAGCTGGGACCAGGTGCAGTCCTGGCATGCATTGAAACTCTATGAGATCACCGCTTTGACGAACCGTACGGCAGGGGACAGGCTGACACTGCCTGCCTACCCGGCCGGGAAGGCACAACCGTGACACACTCCGCACCCGTTCCGATGAGAATTATTCTCGTCCTGGTCACATTCTCGCTGGTGCTGGCCGGCTGCTCCGGTCAGCAGGCGGCCGGTACGGATTCACTGCCGCCGATGGAACGGCTGCAGGTCGGACTCGCGCAGCTGTTCGATGATCCCCAGTTCGATAATGCCCACTGGGGTGTCCTCATCCGCTCGTTGAAGACCGGTGAGACGGTCTATGCCCGGAATGAACGGAAGATGTTCATGCCGGCCTCCAATATGAAACTGCTCACATCCTCCGCGGCTACTGTCGCGCTCACACCAGAATATCGGTACGTGACGCGTCTGGTGACGTCCGGGACGGTCAAGGACAGTATCCTGTACGGGGACCTGATCATTGTCGGCAGCGGTGATCCTTCCATCTCCGGCCGGTTCGACAGCGGACGCGTGACCATCGCCTTCGAACGGTGGGCCGATACCTTGAAACAGCTCGGCATAAGGAAGGTGAACGGACGGATCATCGGCGATGATAATTGCTTCGATGACGAGTATTACGGAGCGGGATGGTCCGCTGATTATGAGACCGATTATTATGCGGCGCAGATCAGCGGCCTCTGCTTCAACGACAATTGTGTCGATATCACCGTGGTGCCTTCGTCCGTTATTTCGGCGCCATGTTCGCTGGCGGTCGTGCCGGCTACCCGGTATGTCACCCTCATGAACAGAACGGTCACCGCGGCGCAGGATGATTCGGTGAACGATATCTGGTTCGAGCGGAAGCGCGGGACGAACACCATCATCGTCCATGGGACCATCTCGCAGGGGAAACGTCCCTGGGTGGAATCGGTCACGGTGGAGAATCCGACGCTCTTCACTGCCGCAGTGCTGAAGGAAGTGCTGGCGACGGCCGGCATCCAGACGACCGGTGATGCGGTGGATGTGGACGATCTCTCCGATTCCCTCCAGAACGCGAACACCCGGCAGCTTGCATCGTTCACCTCGCAGCCGTTCTCCGAACTGGTGAAGGTGATCAATAAACCGAGTCACAATATGTATACGGAACAGGTCCTCCGGACGCTGGGGAAGGAACAATCCGGCACCGGTTCGATGCGGACAGGCCGTGCAACCGTGAAGCCGATCCTTGCCGGCTGGGGCGTCGATACGGTCCGTCTCCGCATTGCGGATGGTTCCGGACTCTCCCGGCAGGACCTCATCACGCCGGCCGATATCGTTGCCATCCTGACCGGGATGAGCAAGGAACCATCGTTCAATGTCTTCTATGAATCGCTGCCGGTCGCCGGTGTGGATGGTACGATCCGCCGCAGGATGAAGGGCACGAAGGCCGAAGCGAATGTCCGGGCGAAGACCGGGACCATCGGGTATGTCCGCAATCTGTCCGGGTATGTCACGAGTGCGGACGGAGAGATGTTCGCCTTCTCACTGCTCGCCAACCATTTCACGGTCCCGACACCGGCCGTGGAGAAGGTCCAGGATGAAGTGTGTGTGCGTCTCGCCAATTTCTCCAGAATAATGGGGAAGTAGAGAACGCAAGCATCAAATCACAAATAATAAATTCCAAACGACAAGTCCCGTACGCTTACCGTCATTCATGATCAAGATGGGATCGATGATGGAGGCACTGTGGAAGGAACAACAGGGAAAAAAGTATACGATCTTGAGGAGCGAACGGAACAGTTTGCAGGCAATATTGCTATCGTGTGCAATTCTCTGCCAAGGTCGATCTCAAATGTTGAGTTTGCGAGGCAGGTGATCCGTTCATCCGGTTCGATAGGTGCGAACTATATCGAAGCGAACGAGGCGCTGAGTGCGAAAGATTTTATCTACCGGATCAAGATCTGTCGTAAAGAGGCAAAGGAATCTGCGTTGTGGATCAGATTATTGATGAGAACGAATGGGCAAGATGAACGAAAGGTGCTTGAACCGCTTCACACTGAAGCGATCGAATTAAAGAAGATCCTGTCGGCGATTGCAAAACGATCGATCGGATAGAACGAAGGTTTCAACTATTTTGTAATTTGGATATTGGGAATTGGGATTTCTATGAATGACGCTCTCCAGAATGATTATCACGAAGAATTGAATACACTGATGTCCCGCCGCCGCGAGGAGCTGGAGCATCTCCGTGCGGCAGGGGTCGATCCGTACCCGCATGCATTCGAACGGAACGCGACCGCTCAGGAGATCCTTGATACGTTCAAGGATGAGATGCCGCAATGGAATGTGTCGGTGGCCGGCCGCATCATGTCGATCCGCCGGATGGGGAAGGCCTCGTTCTGTCATGTGCAGGATATGACAGGACGTATCCAGTCCTATTTGAAAAAGGATGACCTAGGGGAATCGTACGATCTCTTCAGACTGCTCGATATCGGTGATATCATCGGCGTGGAAGGCTTCGTCTTCCGCACCAAGATGGGCGAGGTCTCGGTCCATGCTCAGCGGCTTGTCCTCCTCTCCAAATCGCTCCGTCCGCTCCCGGTGGTGAAGGAGAAGACCGATGAGCAGGGGAACAAGGTGACCTTCGATCCGTTCTCGGACAAGGAACTGCGCTACCGTCAGCGGTACGTCGATCTGGTGGTCAATCCTGCCGTGAAGCAGACCTTCATCAAACGCTCCATGATCCTTCGGCAGATGCGCCGCTTCCTGGATGAACGGAACTTCCTGGAAGTGGAGACACCGGCGCTTCAGCCGATCTACGGCGGTGCCAGCGCGCGGCCGTTCGAGACGCATCATAATGCCCTTGATATCCCGCTCTTCCTCCGCATCGCGGATGAACTCTATCTGAAGCGGCTTATCGTCGGCGGATTCGACGGAGTGTATGAGATCGCGAAGGATTTCCGGAACGAAGGGATGGACCGGACGCACAATCCGGAGTTCACGATGATGGAATTGTACGTGGCATACCGGGATTACCTCTGGATGATGGAACTGGTGGAGCAGATGGTCTTCTCCGTGGCGCAGACGCTCAATGCAAGCGCCGTGGTGACACTCGGCGGCAACCGCATTGACTTCACGCCGCCCTGGCAGCGGATGACGATGTTCGGTGCCATCGAGAAACACACCGGCAGGAATCTTCGCGGCAAGAACGAGGCGGAACTCCGCGCGGCGGCGAAGGAACTCCATATCGACCTCGATCCGAAGATCGGTCCAGGCAAGATCATCGATGAGATCTTCAGCGTCACCGTGCAGCCGCATCTCATCCAGCCGACGTTCATCATGGACTATCCCGTGGAACTCTCGCCGCTCGCCAAGAAGCACCGCAGCGAGCCGGGACTGGTGGAACGCTTCGAAGGATTCGTGAACGGACAGGAGATCTGCAATGCTTTCTCCGAACTCAACGATCCGCTCGATCAGCGGGCGCGGTTCGAGGAACAGGTGCGGCTGCGTGAACGGGGGGATGATGAAGCACAGACCATGGACGAGGATTTCCTCCGTGCCCTCGAGTACGGCATGCCGCCGACCGCAGGACTCGGCATCGGGATCGACCGGCTGGTGATGCTGCTGACGGAACAGGATCACATCCGTGACGTCATTTTCTTCCCGCAAATGCGTCCGGAGAAGTGATGTCAGTGTCCGGGGAACTTCCGGACGGCATATTTCATTTACAATTATAGCGGTCCCGGGGCTGATTCGTATCACATCAGCATCAGGGCCGCTTGCATTTGGTCCGTTTTTCTCGTTTTTTACATTCATCGACGCCCGTCTACTGCAATAATTTCCGCTGATGAACGTCTGCGTGTACAGTCACTCATTCACTGTCCAACATCCCAGTCACTATGAGAGAAGATATCAGGAGCGTGCTTATGAAGAAGAGGTTCTCGATCCCGCTGATCGTTACGGTGTTCGTCATCGCATTCATCGGTGGGACGCAGGTGAACCACCTCATTTCCGGTGACAACATCTATGAGCAGTTGTCGAAGTTCAAGGATGTGCTGAGTCTGACGGAGAAATACTACGTGGAGGATGTCGACACGAAGAACCTCACGGAACATGCCATCACCGGTTTCCTGAATGAACTCGATCCGCATTCCGTCTATATCAAGCCGCAGCAGATGCAGAAGGTGACGGAGGATTTCCAGGGACGGTTCGAGGGGATCGGGGTGGAATTCTCCATCGTCAATGACACCATCACGGTCGTGCAGCCGATCGGCGGCGGTCCGAGTGCCACGCTCGGCATCATGTCCAATGATAAGATCGTCCGGATCGACGGGAAGAGTTCCGTCGGCTTCTCCACCGAACAGGTCATGAAAGGCCTGAAAGGTCCCAAAGGTACAAAAGTGTCCGTGAGCATCCACCGCGCCGGGAACAAGGACCTGTTGGAGTTCGAGATCGTCCGTGACGTCATCCCGCTCTACAGTGTGGATGTCTCCACGATGCTTAACGATAAGGTCGGCTACATCAATGTCACCCGGTTCGCCGAGACCACCCATAAGGAGATGGTCGCAGCGTTGACCAAACTGAAAGGACAGGGGATGAAGCAGCTGGTGCTCGACCTGCGCTCCAATCCCGGCGGCTATCTGGACCAGGCCGTGAAGATGTCCGACCTGTTCCTCGAAGCGGAGCCGGGCGGGAAACCGCGCAAGATCGTCTACACGCTCAGCCGCCGGAATGAGTACAATGAGGAGTATTTCGCGTATACCAACAGTAATGAATATGAGAAGATGCCGCTGATCGTCCTGATCTCCAACGGCTCTGCCTCGGCCAGCGAGATCGTCTCGGGTGCCGTGCAGGACTGGGACCGCGGACTGATCGTCGGTGAAACGAGTTTCGGTAAAGGATTGGTCCAGCGGCAGTTCCCGCTCGCTGACGGCTCGGCTCTGCGGCTGACCATCTCCCGCTATTATACCCCCAGCGGCCGCCTCATCCAGCGTTCGTATGAGAACAAGGACAAGTATCAGGAGGAAGCCTTCACCCGTGAGGAGGAGGAAGGGGAGAACATCGAACATAAAGAGAGCACTGCCGATACATCCCGTCCGAAGTTCAAGACCGCCAAAGGCCGTGTGATCCTCGGCGGCGGGGGGATCACGCCGGACTTCATCGTGAAGCCGGGGAACATCACCAAGTATTCCGTCCAGTTGAACCGCCGGAACATGTTCTACGAGTTCATCGCCGGGTATCTTACCCGGTCCGGGGACAAGATCAAAGCCGCCTATGGCAGCGACATGATCGCCTTCAACAAGAGATTCGTCATCGATGA
>JABWAK010000283.1 GCA_013361065.1 Bacteroidota bacterium | reverse complement strand
GGTGACTCACGTTGAGTCGCCGGCTTTTCGTATAGACTGCTTCTTGCCCGGCAGTATCCTCTTCATATGTCGGCGATTTTCCGTACCTTCCTTGGTTCATTTCTCATCATTCCCAGGGTCCAGTATGAAATATTTCCTGACCGGTGCGACCGGTTTCCTCGGCGGTGTTCTCGCCCGTCTACTCTGCGAACGCGGACACGAAGTCGTCGCACTCGTCCGGTCACCGCAGAAAGCGACAGCACTCACCGCAATGGGCGTCACGGTCGTCACGGGAGATATCACCGAAATGGAGAGCATGCGCGGACCGATGCGCAGGTGCGACGGCGTCTTTCACGCTGCGGCATGGTACAAGGTCGGCGCACGGGACCGGTCGATCGCCTGGAACATCAACGTGCAAGGGACGCGCAATATCCTCGAACTCATGAAGGAACTCCGCATACCGAAAGGTGTGTATACCAGTACGATCGCGGTCAACTCGAACACTCATGGAGCGATGCCGGATGAATCGTTCCGGTTCACCGGAACGCATATCAGTGAGTATGACCGCACCAAGGCTGCCGCTCATGATGTCGCCAAACAGTTCATGAACGATGGATTGCCGCTGGTGACCGTCATGCCGGGACTTATCTATGGTCCTGAAGGCACCAGCATGTCCGATGATGCGCTCCGCCTGTTCCTGCGCGGGAAACTTCCTGCCATCCCGAAAGGCGCGGCCTTCTGCTGGGCGCATGTGGACGATACCGCCGAAGCCCATATCCGGGCGATGGAGAGCGGACAGACCGGCGGTTCGTACATCATCGCCGGACCGCCGCACCCCCTTACCGAAGCGTATACACTGGCTGCTTCCTTCATCGGGAAACGGCCACCGCTCTTCCTCCCTCCGGCCATGCTGAGACTCTCCTCCGTTGCCGCGTCAGTGATCGAGACTGTGATCCCGCTGCCGGCGATGTACTCCTCTGAATCACTCCGGATCCAGGCCGGCGTTACCTATCTGGCGGATAGCAGCAAGGCACGGCGGGAGCTGGGATTCTCTCCCCGTCCGCTGGCAGTTGGTCTTGAACAGACGATACGCTATGAACTGACACAGCTGCATTGATATCATTCCGACAGTTCTCATGATGATCGTCTGCATCCGGCACGGTCTACGTCCGTAACCGCATGTTCCGCCGTTGCATCGATTGACCGTGCAACGCTCCACTTCCGACGCACGAATGGATGATCCTCATGGGAACCCGCTTCTGCACCCTCCTCCTGCTTTTGCTCCCGGCATTCCTCCCCGCTCAATCAACGGTGCGGTACGACCTTCCCCGGCTGCTCCGGGAAGACCAGCTGACGGTCGTGCACCGGCTGGCGGCTGCCGATAGCGGTGAAGGACGGCAGTTCCTCACGCTGAATGAGGAAACGGATGAAGGTCTGGTCTGGCTGAACGGGGTCTCGTTCCGGACCGGAACGATCGACGTTGAATTGAAAGGACAGGATGTTTTCCAGCGGAGTTTCATCGGTATCGCATTCCACGGGGAGAATGACTCCACCTTCGAAGCGGTGGATGCCATGTTGGAAAAGCGACTCGTCGGATTCGGCGAAATCTTCCGGCTGCTGACTTATCAAGACATCGGCTCACCGGCGATCATGAGCCGGGCGACGGATGA
>JABWAK010000132.1 GCA_013361065.1 Bacteroidota bacterium | reverse complement strand
ATCGTCAATGCTTCGGGAAAGGGGACCTCCATCACTTCGATATTCTCCTCTTCTTCCGGCACACCGCCGCCGTCGCTCACTTTCATGGCGGGAGTGAACTCTGCAATGAAAAAGAAGAGCACTTCCGTCACCGACCCCGGGGACATGTATGCTTCGAATATCTTTCGCACTGCACCGATCTTATACCCGGTCTCTTCCTCGGTCTCCCGTTTGATGCATTCCTCCGCATTGTCCCGGTCCAGCAACCCGGCGCACGTTTCGATCAGCATCCCGTCCGCATTGCCGTTGACGAAGGTGGCGAGGCGGAACTGGCGGGTCAGGATGACGCTGTTCCGTTCTTTATTATAGAGCAGGATGGTCGCGCCGTTCCCGCGGTCGTACACCTCCCGCTCCTGCGTCATTTCAGCGCCATTCTTCTTGGTGTATCGGAATGTGTACTTCCTGAGGAAATACCAGTTATCGGAAAGGATATCGGTGCGGAGGATGGAAACGTTTCGGATCATAGTTCCTTTTCAGAATGACAGAATAGGAGAAGATACGGGAAACGGAAGAGGATTCCACTGTTCATCTGTTCAGTAAATAAAAAAAGGGCCGTCTCACCGGACGGCTCTTTGTCAATGTGCAAAACACGGTCAGCGGAGCGAGGGGGTCTGCCGTTTCAGAAAATCCCATGCTTCGCGGTAGATGTCCAGGTCCTTCGGATCTGCATGGGTCCCGTTCACCATCTTCAGGAGGGTCACTTCCGGCTTGCCGGGGGCCGCATAGCGGTACCGCTCGATACTCGTGCTGTTCGTCGTATCAGCATCAGGCATCAGGTCCCGGAGAGGCTCACCGGAATATCCCGCCAGAGAGGACCAGTAGCGGAACGTTGCCTCGGTGGAGCGGACCTGTCCAAGCGTGACACCAGCAGCGTTGATTGTGCCCCCGTTGTAAGGACTCACCTGATCGTTCGTTCCGTTCACGATCATCACTGCCGCAGGGCGGCCGGACGGAGTGCAGTCCATATTCTCTTCCGCAGGCAGACTTGCAACGATCGCAACGATCGCCCGGAAGGTCTCCGGCATCGTGAGCGCGAGCTTGTAGGCCATGTGACCGCCGCCGGAGAAGCCGATGGCGAAGGCAGCGGAACTGTCCGCGCCATACTTTTTTGACAGGGCAGAGATCATTGCGCGGAAGAACGACGCTTCATCGATATCCTCCAGGTTCGCTGCGGAGGAAGCTGCCTTCCGGCATTCGTTCCAGAAATTCTTGTATCCGTCCGGATAGACGAAGAGCACCGGTTCCGTCGCCGCGATGGTCTGCAGGGTGGCGGTCTCTTTCATCCTTCCGATACCGCTGCCGCCGGAGCCGTGCAGGACGAACACGAGCCGTTGCGGCGGTACGGCAGTGGACGGTTCCTGATAATGGTAGCGCCTCCATGTGCCATCGATCTGCAGGGAATCGGAGCGGAGCTGCGCCGCTCCGTTCGACCAGATGGTAAGCAGCAGGATGCAATAAAGAAGGAGACGGCAGGTGGAGAAAGTACCCTGGTGATGTCTGGTATATTGATTCTTAAAGAAAGGATTGCGATGTGCTGCAGTCATGTGCTGTTTATAAAGTACGGATGATGGAATAATAGAGCGGCATCCCGATGGTGATATTGAGCGGGAAGGTGAGTCCGAGTGCCATAGGGATGTAGAGTCCGGGATCGGCTTCCGGTGCGGCAAGACGCATGGCGGCCGGGACGGCGATGTAGGATGCACTCGCGGCGAGGACGGCGAAGAGAAGCCGGTCGCCAATGCCGGTGATGAAGAATCCGCTCACGGCCGCGACCACGCAGCCGTTCACCAGCGGTACCGCCAGGGCGAAGAGACCGGCGAACCAGCCGTACTGCCGGAATGCGGAGAACCGCCGGGCAGTCACCATGCCCATCTCCAGCAGGAAGATCGCCAGAAAGCCTTTGAAGATATCGGTGGTGAACGGCTTGATCCCTTCCGCCTGCTTCACGTCGGCGATGAACCCGATCACCAGACTTCCCATCACCATCAGGACGCTCCCGTTGGTGAAGGAATGGGCGATGATCCCTTGTATGGATGTGCCGGTCTGCTGGGAGGCGGAATAGCGGCCGATCAGATAGACGCCGATGATGATCGCCGGTGCTTCCATCAACGCCATCACCGCCACCATATGTCCGCCGGCCGGGAGTGCCTGGGCTTCCAGGAAGGACGATGCCGCCACGAAGGTGACTGCACTGACGGAGCCGTACGCCGCGGCGATCGCACCGGCGTTCGCCACGCTCATCTTCCGTTTCAGGATGAAGAAGGTGTAGAAGGGTACCACGGCGGAGAGCAGCATGCCGAACGCGAGTGCGGTCACGATCTCTCCGGTGAGTGGGCCTCCGGCCAGCTGTTGTCCTCCCTTGAATCCGATGGAGAAGAGCAGGTACAGGGAGATGAACTTCACGGTGGGTGAAGGGATCTCCAGGTCGCTCTTCACTACTGCGGCGATGATCCCGAGCAGGAAGAACAGCAATGTGGGATTCGTGAGATTCGAGATCAGCAGTTCAATATCCATCGTGCATCGCCTTTGGTGTCAGTGCATCCTTCCGGGTCATTTCTTCTTCGCTTTCGGTGCGGTGCCGTTGCCGTTCCCCATGGAGAGGAACGGTTTCAGCATCTCGATCGGGAGCGGGAAGATGGTGGTGGAGTTGTTCTCGGATGCGATCTCGGTGAGCGTCTGCAGGTAGCGGAGCTGCAGTGCGATCGGGTTCCGTTCGATGACCGCGGCGGCTTCGCCGAGTTTCTGGCTCGCCTGCAGTTCGCCTTCGGCATGGACCACCTTCGCACGGCGTTCGCGTTCCGCTTCAGCCTGTTTCGCCATGGCGCGCTGCATCTCCAGCGGCAGGTCGATCTGCTTCACTTCCACGGTGGAGATCTTGATGCCCCACGGTTCGGTGTGCTGGTCGATGATGTGCTGCAGTTCCTGGTTGATCTTGTCACGCTGCGCCAGCAGGTCGTCCAGTTCGAATTGACCGAGGATGCTCCGGAGCGTGGTCTGCGCCAGCTGCGATGTGGCGTAGATGTAGTTCTCCACGCTGATGATCGCTTTGTCCGGCTGCACCACACGGAAATAGACCACGGCATTCACTTTGATGGAGACGTTATCCTTGGTGATCACATCCTGCGGCGGGACGTCCAGCACCACGGTGCGGAGGCTTACCTTCACCATCCGGTCGATGCCGGGGATCAGGATGATGAGCCCGGGTCCCTTCACGCCGAGCAGGCGGCCGAGACGGAAGATGACGCCGCGTTCGTACTCCGAGAGGACCTTGATGAGATTGAACAGGATGACCGCGCCGAACGCGATGAGGAATATGAAGCCGATGAGTCCGTCCATATGCATGCTCCTTCAGTAGGATTGTGTACGGTTGCCTCTTCCCGGGACGGGAGGAGGGTCATTGCAGTTGTTTCACTTTCAGTTGCAGTCCGTGGATCTCGGTGACCACGATCCGGACATCCTTCGGGATTGTTCCGCCGATGCTCACGGCACTCCAGATCTCCCCCTGTACCCGTACCTGACCCTCCGGCGACAACGACGTGAAGGCGGTCCCTTCCAGTCCGATCATGCCAAGTTCACCGGTGTCCACCTTCCGCTTCTGGGCGCGGAGTCCGGCCCCGACCACGAAGAAGAAGAAGAGCGCGGTCGCCGCCACGAACGGGATCACCACGCCGAGCGAGAGTTCCACAAATTCCATCGGATCGTCGTTCTGATAGAGCATGATGGAGCCGAAGAAGAGCGCCACCACGCCGCCTACGGAAAGCAGTCCGTAGCTGGTGATCTTGATCTCCAGCAGGAAGAGGATGATGCCGACGATGATCAGGGCGAGACCGGCATAATTGACCGGCAGGGTCTGCATACTGTAGAGTGCCAGGATGATGGCGATCGCGCCGGCCACGCCGGGCAGGACCGAACCGGGATTGTACAGTTCAAAGAAGAGACCGTAGATACCGATCAGGAAGAGGATGTAGGAGATGTTCGGGTCACTCAGCAAGTCCAGCAGTTCGTACTGCCAGTTCATCGGATGCTCCTCGATGACCGCACCCTTCACGGCAAGAGTGACAGTATCCGCGCCGATGACCACGGTCCGACCTTCGAGCGAATCGATCAGCGCCGCACGATTCGGTGCGATCAGGTCGATCACACCGAGGGCGAGTGCTTCATTCTCGGTGACGGAGACGCTGTTCCGGACCGCTTCCTCGCCCCACTGCACGTTCCGGTGTCGCCGTTCGGAGATGGTGCGGATGAAGGCGGCGGCGTCATTCGTCACTTTGCCGGACATCACGGAATCCATCTCCCCCTGCGCATTCACCGGATGGGCGGCGCCGATGTTAGTACCGGGGGCCATCACCGCAACATGCGCTGCCATGGTGATGAAGACACCGGCCGAGGCCGCTCTCGAACCCTGCGGAGCGACAAAGACGACGACCGGAAGTTTGGCCTCAAGGAACGCGGTCACGATGTCCCGGGTGGACTGGAGAAGCCCTCCGGGAGTATTCAGCTCTATAATAACGGCTTGTGCGCCCGCCTGCCCGGCGACGGTGATCCCGTGACGGAGGTAATCGCTGGTGGTGGGATTGATCGTGCCGTTCACGGTCAGGATATGGACCGTCTGTCCGGCTGTCAGAGCGGAACAGAGGAACAGGGAGAGGAACAGGAATATTTTCATAGGGGGAAGGGGGCTGTCCGGAACAAAGGTAGAGAAAGATGCGGGGGAAAACAAGGGATGAGACCGTCCTCAGGCGGCAGAACGGCAAGAAATCGTTTCCAAATCCGCCAGATTATGGATATACTGATGCACCTGTGTATGACCTTCCTGAAGAACATCACCATCGATATCACACCGCTCCGCCGTAACAGGGATTTCCGGCTCTTGTTCATCGGTCAGTTCATCTCGTTCCTCGGTTCCTCCATCACCACCGTTGCCCTTTCGTATCAGATCTACACGATCACCGGCTCCACCGCCTATGTCGGTATCCTCGGACTGTTCCAGCTCGTTCCGCTCTCCATCAGCGGATTCATCGGCGGGTCGGTGGCGGACCGGCTGGACCGGAAACGGATCATTGTCATCGCCGAGGTTTCGCTGCTGCTGACAAGTCTTGCGCTGGCCGTGACGGCGGTGATGGACCATGTTCCTGTCGCGGCGCTGTTCGGGATCGCGGCAGTGTCGTCGTTCGTCAGCGGATTCCACCGTCCGGCACTCGACGCTCTCACACCGCGGGTGATCGGGCATGACGAGATCCCGGCGGCGAGTGCCTTGAGCGGATTCCGCGGCACGACCGCCATGATCCTCGGTCCCTCCATCGCCGGAGTGATCCTGGCGTCGGCAGGATTGGTCTTCACCTATCTGCTCGATGCGCTCTCGTTCGCTGTCTCCATCCTCACCGTGCTGCTCATCCGGAAGCAATTCCAGGGGGAGCGGGATGAGGAGGGTGGATTCTCATTCTCCCACATTGCGGACGGACTCCGCTATGCCTGGAGCCGGAAGGAACTGCTCGGCACGTACTTCGTCGATATGATGAGCATGACCACCACGTATCCGTATCCGCTCTTCCCGGCGATCGCTGCCGGCTACGGCAGTGTGACGGTCCTTGGCTCACTGCATGCCTCCGTCGCGGTCGGTTCGTTCGCCGCTACGCTCACCAGCGGGTGGATCAGGGATGTGCAGCGGCACGGGAAAGCGATCACACTTGCCGCAACGGGGTGGTGCGCCGGTATCCTCTGTGCCGGACTCTCCGGTCCTCTCTGGCTGATGTTGTTCTTCTTCGGTGTGGCCGGCTTCGCCGACATGCTGAGCGGCATGTTCCGGTCGATCATCTGGAATCAGACCATCCCGGATGCGATCCGCGGCCGGATGGTCGGGATCGAGATGATCAGTTATATGAGCGGTCCGCTGCTGGGAGGAACGCTCATCGGATTCGCAGCGGCCGCCTCCGATTCCGGGACAGCACTTTCGGCCGGCGGCGCGGTCGGGATCGCCGGCATCCTGCTGCTGGTGCTGTGGCTGCGGCAGTTCTGGCAGTACCTTCCGGCTTCCGCGCCAACCCGCAACGGCAATTGATTCCTCCTGTACCGTTCGCCGGACCTTTGTATCTTCCGCTGACGCTCTTTCTCTTCCCGGGTCTGCACCATGACTGCCCAGGTTGAAGATGAATGCAGCACCCCGGCAGGAACGGTACTTTGCTCCTGTAATTCTCACACCTTCTTCTTATCTTCCACCATGTCCTTCTTACCGAACGATACAACGCTGCAGTTCCCGCATGTCTTCGTCATTCCGGCCTCCGCCGGATCGGGGAAGACGTACACGCTGGCGCACCGGTATGTGCAGTTCCTCCTTTCGGGCACCATCCCGTCGGCGGGACTGCGGAACATCCTTGCCATCACCTTCACCAAACTGGCGGCGAAGGAGATGAAGGAACGGATCATCGCCCTGCTCAAGAAAGCGGCGCTCGGCGAGTCCGGCACGGTGCAGGAACTGCAGTCGCTGGTGGACCTGCCGAAGGAGGAGATCATCCGCCGTTCGGAGCATCTGGTGCAGCAGATCCTCCGGCACTATTCCGATTTCAATGTGCGCACCATCGACAGTTTCCTGACCACGGTGTTCAAGGCATCGGCGATGGAACTGGGTGTGCAGCCGAATGTGGAACTGCAGTTCGATCACGATGCCATTATCGGACAGGCGTTCCGGCAGTATTCGCAGAACCTCCGGGAGGGAAGCGATGAAGCACGGTTCATCGACGATCTGGTGCGGCTGATCGAGAGCAACGACACCGGGACCGGCGGCTATCTCTGGAATCCGTTCACGAAGATCGTCCGGGAGGTGCGTCAGTTGCAGCGTCAGTTCGGCCGGTATGCGCAGGAACCGGTCTCCCTGGAAGGGAGCGGCCGACTGCAGGAACTGGAGACGCGGATCAGGGAACAGGCGCGGACGCTCCGTCCGATGCTGGAAGCGAGCTCGCTGCTGATCAATGCCCATTTCAGCAAGGAAGTGGAGCGGCTGGCGGCGGGGGATGTCTTTGCCGTGGCTACGAAAGGGAAGACGAAGAAATACTTCAATAAGTTCAGCGATGATGCCGGGGCAGCACCCGAACTTCAGAAATTGTTCGCGGTGATACGGCCGATGGAACGGGACCTGGCCGAGTATGTGACCGTCTATGCACACACGTACTATCAGCCGTTCGTCCAGGCGGTGAAACTGATCGGCAGGACGATCCGTGAGGTGAAGCTGCTGGAAGGGACGGTGGTGATCGATGATGTGAACCGTTCGCTGGCCAACTATCTGTCCGATGATGTGGTACCGGAAGTGTACCTGAAACTCGGCGAACGGATCGCGCATTTCATGATCGATGAGTTCCAGGATACGAGTCCCATCCAATGGAAGAACCTCACGCCGCTCATCGAAGAGGCGCTCGCCAAGACCGGGAGCCTCTTCGCGGTCGGCGATACGAAGCAGTCCATCTACGGTTTCCGCGGAGCGGACTGGCATATCTTCCGGGACCTGATCGACGGCCGGTATTTCCCCTCCGCTCCCGCCGCCGTGCTGCCGCTGACGACCAACTACCGAAGCGCGCAGGCACTGGTCGATTTCGTGAAGGATGTCTTCTCCGTGAACATCGCTGCTGCCGGTTTCGAGGAGTATGCGAAGGCGAGCGGACTCTATAATTTCGCACAGGAGGTCCCGCCCGCGGAACAGGGGAAGGGATATGTCGATGTGCAGCTCATCCAAAAAAGCGAGGAGGAAGAGGAGGGAAGCGACCTGCAGCGGGACTATGTGCTCGGCACGATCCGGGATTGCTGCGCCCGCGGATATTCCTACGGCGACATCGCCATCCTCACTCCGGCGAATGCCGATGTGGTGGAGATCAGTTCGTGGCTCAACAATGCGCGGATCCCGTTCCTGTCGCTCAGCACGCTGGACATCCGGAAACGGACGGTGATCGGCGAGGTGATCGCCCTGCTGCGGTTCCTCGATTCCCCGGTGGACGAACTGTCGTTCATGACCTTCCTCTCCGGCAGTATCATGGCGAAGAACGCCCCGGTGCTGACACGCGACCACATCCGTGAGTTCGCCGCGGAATGCCGCACGGCGCGGACGCGGAGTCTCTACCGTGCCTTCCGCGACCGGTATCCGGAGGAGTGGGAACGGTACTTCGACCGGCTCTTCTCCCTTGCGGGATACATGCCGCTCTATGATATCGTCTCGGAGGTGTATAAGACCTTCCGTCTGTTCGAACGCTGCGCGGAGGAGGAGAGTGCGCTGGTGAAGCTGCTGGAGTGTGTGAAGCAGTTCGAGCAGCAGGGGAATAACAGTCTCAAGGACTTCCTCGTCTTCAGCAGTGATGAAGGGGCGGATGCGTGGAGCATCGATGTGCCGAGCAGTGTGCATGCCGTGCGGGTGATGACGGTGCATAAAGCGAAAGGTCTCGGATTCCCGGTGGTGATCGTCTCTCTCCGTGAGAAGCGGCCGCCGCACAGCGCGATGGTGATGAAGGAGACGGAACAGGGGGTCGCCGTGCTGAGGGTCGGCCGGACGTACGGTGAACGGAATGAGACACTCGGGTCGATCTACGAGGAGAAGCAGCGGGAACAGGTGATCGATGAACTGAACAAGATCTATGTGGCGCTCACCCGGGCACGGAAGGAGATGTACGTGAGCGTCATCTACAAGAAGCAGGAGAATCTTCCGGCGGCGATCCTTCCGGCGCGGCGGTACGGTTCTCCGTATGCTGCTGCGGAGAAGGAACGGAGACCGGCGGGACTGCCGCTGGTCCGTCCATTGTACAGGACGGAACCGGTCACAGTCCCGGCAGCGAAGCATCAGCGGATCGGTGTTGCAGAGACGCACCGCGGGGATGTTGTGCACGAATTGCTGTCGCATATCACCTTCATCGGGGGGCCACTAAACGAGGCAGTGCAGGCAGCAATCGCGGCCCTGCCGGTGCGGCTGGCGGATGAAACGGCAGCGGAATCGGCGGCGGTGCAGGATTTTCTGGCCGTTCCGGAGGTGCTGATCCATTTCGAGCGGAAGGAAGGAAGAAGGGTGCTGTGCGAACAGGATATCGCTGCGAAAAGCGGCAGATTGTTCCGGATGGACCGGGTCATCATCGATCCGGATACCGTGACCGTAGTGGATTTCAAGACCGGCAGCGATGAGCATCATTCGGAGTATGAGGAACAGGTGCGGAATTATATGGCGATGCTGCAGGAGATCTATCCCGGAAGGAACGTGCAGGGTGCATTGCTGTATGTCGATCTGAAGAAAGGAGTGCCGGTCCGATGAGTACCGTCCGTCTCCTTTCCCCCTCACAGAATCTGGTCGACACCGTGATGCAGGTGCTGCAGAACGGCAGCGCGACACCGGATGGACTGGCCTCCTCCGTCGTGGTCTTCCCCGGCAAGCGTCCGGCGCATGTGCTGCGCAAACGTATGGCGCAGAACGCCGGGACCGCCATCATCCCACCGGCGGTCCACTCCATCGATCTCTTTATCGACCATCTCTGCCGGGAGCATCTGCATCTGCGCGGTTCGGCGGTGGATGAGTATGATGCGGTTGCGATCCTGTTCGAACTCCACACACGGATGCGCCGCGAGGAGAAGATCGGCGGCGAGCATTTCACAACGCTGGAGACCTTCTATCCCGTCGGGGTGAAGATCTTCAGCGAACTGGAGGAACTCACCATCGCCGGTATCGCCGCGGAACGGCTGACGGAGATGGTCCGTTCGGTGACCCTCGCCTCCGCGCACGC
>JABWAK010000131.1 GCA_013361065.1 Bacteroidota bacterium | reverse complement strand
CCCGGCGCTGAGTGTTCCGTTATGCAGTACGGCAACGGTCCTGCCGAGGAGATCATGGACGGTCATTGTCGTCTGTCCTGCGCTGCCGAGCGTGAACTGAATGGTGGTGCTGGGATTGAACGGATTGGGATAATTCTGCAGCAGACGGAAATCGCCGGGTGCTGCCGCGCTGTTCTGGCGGACGGACGCAGGAGCCGCGTTCTTGTAGAATGTGAAGTTCCCGTTGTACTGACCGATGATCATATCCGCACGGCCGTCGCCATCGAAATCTGCGAAGCCTGCAGCGGCGCCCTGACGGACCTCCACCGGATACATCCGTGCGTCGTTGCGGGACCAGACCGGAGCATTCGGTGTACCGGTGTTCTCATAATAGAAGAGATCGCCGAATCCGCCGCCGACCGCCAGGTCCATATCGCCGTCCTTGTCCAGATCGACGAACGTGGGATAGGCGACGTACGTGCCGCCGATGCCGGCGAGCAGCGTATCATTGGGTGTGAAGACATTGGCGCCGTTGTTCTTGTAGAACTTCAATTGTGCCGATTCTTCGGAACCGAGAAGCATATCCAGGTCCCCGTCATTATCGATATCAGTGAACGCCGGTGCGCTGCGGTATCCGCAATCGATCCCGGCGAACATGGTGGTGTTTGCGGAGAAGGTGCCGTTGTTGTTGATCCAGAGCCGCAGGGTGCCGAGCAGTTCGCCGCTGACGATATCCTGATCACCGTCCTTGTCGATATCGACGAAGACCGGCGTGGAATAGGAGCCGGCATCGAGCGATGTGAACGACGAGGTTGTCCGGATGAAGTTCGGATGGATGGAGTCACCATCATTCCTGAAATACTGGATGCCGCCGAGCCAGTCGCCGCTGATGAAATCCAGATCCTTGTCCTTATCGAAATCGGCGATGGAGACATTCGCGGCATTGCCGTCCGTGCGGATCATCTGGAAGAATGCGGTATACACCTGGAAGGTCGGCGAAGAAGCGGTCCCGATATTGCGATAATATTTGATCGTGCCGTCCGATGTGCCATAGGTGAGATCGGGGTCACCGTCGCCGTCCAGATCGGCGAGGACAGGATTCTTCCAATAGGTGGTCACTTCCACCGGCGAGACAAGTCCGTTGGTGGAGACCCACACCGGTGCAGCGGCGGTGCCGTTATTCTTATAGACGAGCAGGGACTGCAGGTCGCGTCCGATCACCAGGTCCTGATCCCCATCCTTGTCCAGATCACAGAAGGCGGGATAAGCATTCAGTCCGACATCCGGTATGCCGGTGATGAGGGAGTTATCGGCGGAGAAGAGCGGACTTGCGGCATTGCCGACATTCCGGAAGGCGAGGAAGATGCCGGGCGTCGGTCCGCCGAGCAGCGATTCACCGATACCGCAGACGAGGTCCTGATCGCCGTCGCCGTCCAGGTCCGCGAATGCCGGTTCTGCATCCGATCCGATCTGTGCATTCACACTATTGAAGAATGTGGAATCACGGAGCCAGTCGACGGTCGTCGAATCGCCGAGATTCCAGTAGAGATGCAGACCGGTGAAGCCGCCGATGATCAGGTCATAGTCGTTGTCATTATCCAGATCGACCAGGGCGGGATAACTGGCGTTGGTGAACTGATATCCGTTCTCATAGATGAACGAGAACATCGTAGTGTCCTTGCGGTACGTTGGTGAAGTCTTATTCCCGATGTTCTTGAAATATTCGATCCTGTTCCCGGTGGAACCGACGATCAGGTCCAGATCCCCGTCCCCGTCCAGGTCGCAATATTCCGGCGCGGAGAAATTCTCGGCGGTCACACCGAAGGGACTGAAGACGGAATCGATCTTGATCCAGCTCTGTGCAGAGAGGGAGGCTACGAAAAGAATGGTCAGCAGGGGCAGTCGAAGGTACGGCATAGGTTTTTCTTGTAAGATACGAACAAAACCGGGCAAGTTACAATCGAAGGAAATGGTGAGCGTCACCGATAGAGAAATCTTGCGAAGGATGTGCAATGGTGAGCGTCACCGGCAGGTCGGCCTTCAGGCCGACAACCTATCAATTACTTCAAATGGGAATTGAATGAACGAATATAGTTGGGATTATGATTGCCGGCATAAATGCCGGCCTATCGGAGGATGAAATCGGTTGAGAAAAACCTTGCGAAGGTTGTGCATTGGTGAGCGTCACCTATAAAAAAGCGTTCGCAAGAGGAGACGCTCACCACTTCGAGTTCATTTGAGCAGCATCATCCGTTTTGTGATGGAGTGTCCGTTGGAGTGCAGGCGGTAGAGATAGAGACCGCTCGGGAAACCGGCGGCATTCCACCGCACTTCGTAGGAGCCGGCGGTGTACCGGCCATCCATCAGCGCTGCAACAGTACGGCCGAGCAGGTCAAAGATGACCAACGAAGCGTTTCCATCCTCCGCGAGAGAGAAGGAGATGGCCGTGGAGGGATTGAAGGGATTGGGATGGTTCTGCGCAAGATGGAAGAGCGCCGGCCGGGAGCCGGTCCTGCGGACCGTGAGCGGCGCATAGGAATATTCGAACCACTCGGCAGGATCGATGTTGCCGTCGCCGTTGCCGGCAGGGACCTGCGCCAGCAGCGTACCGTTGTCCGCCGTCTGATATTTGCCGACGGCGATGTAAACTTTCGTCGGGACCTTGCCGAAGACGGAGAGCGGGGAGAAATATCCTTCCAGCACTGTTCCGGATTTGTTCTGGAGGGAGGTGCCGGCGCCGTTCTTGTCGAACCAGCCGGACCAGTTGTTCGAGCTTTCGTTCCCCAGGAAGAGCGTCCAGCCGGAGACCTGTCCTGCTTTACCCCACTGTGCCTGTTTCAGCGGACGGATGGAATCCGAGATGAAGATGAACATATCGCCGGATTGTGAGGCGGCGGACTGCGTTGCCACATAGAGTTCGGATTTGTTCCAGCCGATGGAGAGGTCGATGCCGCTGTGGGATGCGAAGACGGAGGAGGAGGCATCGAGCGAACCGTCCATGACGAAACTGCTCTGCACGGTGGTATCGTTGGTGCCGAAGTCGATATGGTAATCCTGTCCGCCGTTATTGTCCCACGTATTGTTCGCGTAGTTGATCACGAACGCGATGCGGTGGACGGTCTGCTCGGCCTTGTTGAACGGACCGAGGACGATCTTCAGCGTACTGTCGGCAGCGTTGAAGACGAACGGCGTCTGGACCGCAGGACCGGTCCCGTTGAACAGCACTGACCCGGCGGGATGATAGACCGCATTCGGTGCCTGCCAGTTGCTGCCGGTGTTGTTCACACCCCAGTGGAGTTTGCCGTTCTGCACCGCACCGGTGATGGTGATACGGATGGAGTCATCCTTCTTCGGAGCGAGCGGGAACCAGGTCAGCTTCGGATTACCGGTGCCGCCTCCGCCGCCTCCCGTATTCGCGCCGACCCACACATGCTGGATAGGGGAGCGGGCGATATTGCCGCTGCTGTCCTCCGCCTCCACATAATAGTCCAGCAGCTTGTCATTGATTCCTTTGATCTCTGCCGTGAACTCCTTCGCTTTCACGAGCGGTGCAGGATCCGTCTGCGACGGCCGTGCAACACCGGTCATTGCGATGTCAGTCCATGAGGAGACATCACTTCCGCCGGCATACGTTTCGTTATGGATGGTGGAGAGGGAGTTCGTTCCGTCCGCATCGAGCCGGTATCTCAGCGTGACCGATTTCAGTCCTTTCACGTCATAGACGTACGTCCAGACGGTGAAGTCGGACGGCTGCGCGATGTTCCATTCCGTTGCGCCGGGGTTGTACGGCTCGCGCTGCGGCAGATAGATGGTGGGAGGAGTAAGGTCGCTGCCGGTGCCGAGCACCTGCTGTGCGTACTGCACTGCCTGATTGGCGCCGCGGGCGGGATGGGAGTCCCAGATGCCGTTCTGTGAACCGTCCCAGTACCAATAATCGCTCGCTTCGGCATTCAGCAGGTACTTCCATGCATTGAGAGTGTTCGCATCGTTCGGAGCGATCTGATGGGCGGTGAAGACGATGTTCTTCGCTGCAGTGATGATCCCCCAACTGTTCCGGTCCGGCGAGTATCCGTTGTACGGGTCGCCGTTCCATTTCTTGAATTCCGGGTCGCCGTTGTCCGCGCCGCTCCAGCTTCCGTCCTCGATGTGGATGATATCATCCGCCGCGGGAGGGTACTGCTGCAGGTAATCCTGGATGGTCGTGCAGACGAAGCGGGTGGGGTTCGCCTTCACCCAATTGACGAAGTTCTGGAAGTTGCTGCCGTAGTAGCTGTCCGTGCCGCCGCCGTAATTGTCCCCGTCATGATGCAGCACGATCAGGATCGGATGGGCCGGATCGGTATTGTAGCTTTCCAGCTGGCTCATCACATTCTCATAGTTCAATGCACCGAACCCGCCTCGTCCGTCCTCATTTCCCATATACCGGTCGGCAGGAACGGCGATGATCTTCTTTGATGTACCGGTGACGGGATCGACATACTGCACGTAGTGCGGGCGTCTGCCCCAGGCAGCGGAATTCTTCGTCGGGGCCCAGAGTCCGTTCAGCTGCACCCAATCGGCCGGATCGGGATTCACCTGGTCCGCTTTGTTCGGTTCATAGAGGTTCCCGCCGGTGTTGAACGGATAATTTTTCGCAGCGCGGTCGAAATGGACGTTATCGACGAGCGCCCATTCGATCCCTTCGTCCGCCAGCGCCGGGACCATGCGGCGGGAGAAGGCATTCTCGGGAGGGAAGATCCCCTTGGAATACGTGCCGCCGAAATTCTCCTGCACCATCTTCTTATGTGCCTGGATCTGACGGCGGATGTCGGTATAGTCGATGAGTCCCATGAGCGGATGATGATAGCCGAATCCGATCATATCCAGCCGGGGATTGTTCAGCGCGGTTTTCCACTGCATCGCCGCGGTCCAATGCGACTTCCAGTTGGCAAAATTCCCGTTGCCGTTCGCCTCCAGAGCGTTGAGGTTCTCGATGAGGGAGCCGGAGAAACTCACCTGCGCGCCGAAGTTCGGAAGGCCGAGTCCTTTGGCAACGGCATTCTTCGGCCAGCTGGTGTACGGACCTGTCCGCTGATTATGGATATCCTTCACGGAGTAGCTGTATCGTGCATTCGCGTCGGTCTGCACGACCGATTCGTACGGGAAGTAGATCGGCTGATGCATGTGCCAGAGGAACGCGATATGGATGGGAGGATTGGAATTCGGTATCTTCTGCTGTGAGAATGCAACAGTGAAAAGAATGAACGCGGAGACGCTGAGACGCAGAGAGAAGTTCATGGAAGTGCTTTCGGACATTGGAATAAAAAAGCCGTCGGGCCGACGGCTTTTTTTGACGGTGAGCGTCACCATCGAGGAACGTTGCGAAGGTTGTTATGCCATCATTCTTTCAACCTTCGCAAGGTTGTGTCTTCGGTGACACTCGCCTTCACTCATTTCATCAGCAGCATGGTCCGGGTCTCGACCGCATTGTTGCTCACAAGGCGGTAGTAATAGACGCCGCTGGTGAGATTCTGCGCATTGAAGGTGAAGGTGTTCCGTTCGCCGGCGTTGAACATCCCTTCCGCGACCGTTGCGACCTCTTTGCCCAGCACATCGTACACCTTCAATGAAGCACGGCCGCTCGTGCCGAGTGTGAAGGAGATGGAGGTGGAGGGGTTGAACGGATTGGGATAATTGCCGCTCAGTTCGACGGAAGCGGGGGAGAGTCCGATGACCGCTTCCACGACGGAACTGTATTCGAACTTGCCGTCCCTGTCGATCTGTTTCAAGCGATACTGATAAGTGCCGGCGGTTGCTGCCTGGTCAACGAACGAATAATTCGCTGCGGTTGAAGAAGTTCCTTGTCCTTTGACGAAACCGAGGGTGGACCAGCTGTCCGTGCCGGTACCTTTCCGTTCCACGTCGAATCCATGGCTGTTGGTCTCTGTTGCAGTCTGCCAGGAGAGTTTCACGTTCTTTCCTGTGACGCTTGCGGCGAACGAGGAAAGTTCGACGGGCAAGCCAATTTCATCTGTATAAGAATCTAGTATCGTATGTGAGCTGGATTCATTCCAGTCATTAGCATTCTCATCATTAGGAACTGCATCAAATGTTCCGTGATCACCGTTATTTCCAGTAATATAGAATTGGACAAATACCGTTAACGGATTCCCGATATCAGCCTTTGCAACTTTTACTTCAATGAATGCAGTTTCATTCTCACCGATGTTTGCCGTGTAGTTGGTAGAGGTCCAACTGCTACCGTTCCACGTCCGCAGTTCAGCATACGGTGAATTCGAATTGTTGTCATTGGGATCACCGAAATGACCTTTGATGACATAATCAGGCTTATTCGTGTGTCCAAAATCGATCGACCGACCCCATGGTTCCGCAGTTCCTCCACCTGAAACAGTGTTGATGGCGAATCCCCAATCATTCCAATCCGCAGCAGAAACCTCAGCACCAAAGTAGTAGAAGTCATCATCGAACGTAATATAGAGTTTCTTTGCGTTGGCACCGTTCCAGCCTGCAACCTCATCTGCAGTGGCAACAGCACTACCCCAGACACCGACTCCATCAAAACTTCCATTGATCGTCGGAGTGCCGGCGAAAACAGAGACTACAGCGAGCAACAAGAGCAGTATTATCTTTTTCATACCTACCTCTATTTGTGTTGAAGGTTTACGGATGTTTTCCCAATGTTAACTTATTGATGAAAAAATATCAAGCAAAAAACCATTAGAAAGCGCTTACAATCGAGAGATTTTGCTCCGCAATTTTGAATTACTTCAGTAGTAACAACTTCCGGGAGGTGGAATGTTCACCGGAGCGGAGTGTGTATATATAGAGACCGCTTGGATATCCTGCCGCATCCCACGTGGCGGTATAGATTCCGGATGACAATTGCCGGTCCACCAAGGTGGCCACTGTCCGTCCTAATACGTCGTGGATGGTGAGTGTTGTCCTCACCCGGATATCTTCCGAAAGTGAGAAACGGATGGTGGTGGCCGGGTTGAATGGATTCGGGTAATTCTGTTCCAGACCAAAGGTTACAGGGAGTGCTTGCAGTGGTCTGGACGGGGTGACGTCCGTAAGCAGAACGGTCGGATCGGGGATCCCGTCGCTGTTCTTATCGATCGTAACGGAGGCAAGCGAGGTGAGACTATCCGGCCCGCCGTCCCCATTCACATCGGCATTGTCCGGAATGGCATCGCCGGAACCGTAGTCATATCCGCCGGAGGCGAGAGCGACCAACTTGAGGGAGGCGTTCTTCGGGACAAGTCCGGCACCGAGTCCGTAGATGTCATTGAATGAGACCGCCACTTCCAGTCCGCGGTTGGCTGCTCCGCGCTGTCCGTTCGTTTTGGCGGTGATGTTGATGCTTTGCGTTCCGGTCACAAGGAAGGTGGAGGGTTTCTCCTTGTTATATGCTGCCATGAAGAGATCGATACCGTCCGCAGCGCGGAACCGATTGTTCTTCGGATAGTCGCCGAGCCATCCCTGGGTGGAATTGAAATTCGTCCTGCCGCTGTCCTTCACGGCATCGATATAGAGCATCGCCGTATTGTTGATGTCATTGATATAGTAATCGAGTCCGATGTAGAGTGAATCGGAATCCCACGTGACATACAATCCGAACATCTCATTGTTCACGATGCCGGTCGTTCTGTTCCACCAATAACTGTCCGTGTCACTATCCGCCGCAACCCGCCAGCCCTGATCCCAGTCGATCGGGGAGACGGCGATGCTGCCGTCGATGACCGGTTTGCGGTACGTTGCTATGACGGAATCCTTCGCCGGGCGGACGGTGAGGGAGAAGGATGTGGTGTCGCGCCCTCCTTTTCCGTCGTGAACGGTCAGCGTAACCAATGTCGTGACAGTGTCCGAGACTGACGGAGTACCGCTCAGTTTTCCGCTGAGCGTCCCGATGGTGAGCCAGGCAGGATGGGTCAGAAGTGCGAACGTGAGTGTGTCATTATCCTGATCGGTCGCAGCCATCGCGCGTTCGAACCGTTTGGTCGCCGTAGCTGTTGTGTCGGTCCTCTGCGATAAGGAAGGTGCACGGTTCAGCAACGAGGTGACCTTGAATGTATCGGCATCGAACGCACCGGAGGGATCGGAGACCTTCAGTTGAACGGTCCACACGCCGGTCTCATTTGCACCGGGTGTTCCGGTGAGGACGCCGGAGGCGGTGACGCTGAGCCATGCGGGATGGTTGGTCAGAGTATAGACGAGCGATTGTCCGTTGGCATCGTTTGCCGTTGTCGCCGTCTGCAACAGGGAATTGGTGTACGCTGTCTGGTCCGGTATCCTGTTGAGCACCGGCGGATGATTGAGCGTCTGCGTCGTGTCCGGCACATAGATCACGTAGCTCCTCGGCGGCGCCCAGAGATCGATCCGTCCGTCCGCCTGCGCCGCTTTGATGTTGTTATCGATGTCGTGCCGGGTATAATCCTTGAATTTCTGATTCGGATAATTGGTGTTCACCCAGACGCCGCGCCATTCGGTCGGATGGTCATTCATCACCAGATAGGCAGCCGGCTTCCCGTTCCCGCCGTCCCGCCGCGAAACGTAGATATCCTGCGCCAGAGCATCCTGCGACCCGGAGCCTCCAATATAGAATGGATTCAGACCGCCACGTTTCGTTGTCCCGCCGGAAAGGAAGTTCTGCCGTATCCAGATGAGTGTATCGATGGCGCCGGCAAACCCATACGTGAAATAATCCTTGAAGAAGACGCAGGGACGTCCTTCGGAGAATATGATATAGGCATAGGCCAACTGCTTATCGGACAGGACCGGGTCATGACCATTGTCAGTGGCGCCGTCGTATCCGGTCCGGTCGAAATCATGGTTCTCCACGAAGGTGGAATAGTCGAACCCGGAGATTCCGGCACCGGCGAGTCCGGCATTGTCCAGATTTCGCATATCGAATCCGCCGGAGGCATTATTGCACATTTCTTTTAAGGTATAGCGGAGAGGGAAGTCGAACATCGCCACATTCGCGCCATTCTGATTCTTCGCCACATTCAGCCAGTTGCCGATGTCCGCTGTGTTACTCCACAACTCCGCCACGGCGTATCCCGAACCGTTCGCGCCCTTCAGGAAGGCCGCCATAAATGCCGGATCGATCGGTTTCACCGCATCAAGCCGGAAACCGTCGAACTTCAGTTCATTGCGCAGATACTTCCCCCATGCGATCAGACTGTCCCGCACGCTCTGTTTGTTATGGTCCAGCCATTCCCCGAACCGGAAGAGCGGGTCGGTCTCCACGAAACGGGAATCAACGAAACAATTGGCGCTGTTGGGATAGAACTCCGCTGGGGACTTCGGGAACCGTCCCGATCCGTTCGGGTATTGGAACACGAGGAAGGCGGAATCGGGGACGATGGGGAAAGTATTGTGATACGGAATGCACTGATACGCTGCTTTGTATTCGCCTCCCATCATATGCCGCATCACGGCGTCCGCGTACACCTCGATCCCGACAGCATGGAAGGTAGAGATGGCGGAGACCAGTTCCTGTCTGCTGCCGAACCGCGTCTCCTTGCTCCCTTTCTGGAAATACTCTCCGAAGTCATAATGATCGTACGGATCGTACCCCATGGAGAATCCGCCCCCGGCACCTTTCGCCGGGGAGGGGAACCAGATGCCGCCGAATCCTGCCGATGCGAGCTTCGGTGCAAGGGAAGCGAGGGAGTCGTACCAGATGCCGCCCGGTGTGGAGTTCCAGTAGAATCCCTGCATGAAGACATCCGATTTCGGAGCAAGCTGCGCGGCGTTCTGCGACGCAGCGAACGGTATGCAAAACAGTGTCAGCGCGAGGAGGATGGAAGTGCTTTTCATGGAGAAAACGTACCGAAAACATGGGTCGGAGTCAAGGGGGCGCGCGTTGCTTCTTGG
>JABWAK010000282.1 GCA_013361065.1 Bacteroidota bacterium | reverse complement strand
CTCGGCGGGGCATACGACCGTCACGGTACCCATCGGTCATACCTTATTCGATCTGTCCTACTCCGGTAATCATGCTTACTCGAACGAGTTGACCGCACGCTCCGGGCGGTTCGGCGCGGCGAAGTACTTCAACGGTGCGTCGGATATCACTGCAGTGGAATACTCACCGGTTCTTGAACCGGGTTCTGCATTCACGGCAGAAGTGTGGGTCAATTTCGACAGCCTTGTGAATGCAGAGCATGTGATCCTGTCGAAGGGGCCTGACGGAGTCTATTTTGGTATTGAAGCGGAATTGCGCGGGGATTCAAAGTACTACCTGCAATGGAAGATGAAGAATGCTTCCCATTCCGTCATCACCGTGGATGGAACGACCCCGCTGACGGTGGGGACGTGGTACCATGTCGCCGGAGTGCTGAAGAATGATTCGTTGATGCTCTACCTGAACGGCGGTCTCGAAGGAGCGGCACCCTTTGGCGGTCCTGCTCTGACCTCCTCCGACCGACTGATGATCGGTTCGGATGACAATGGGGGATATGTGGACCGCTTCAACGGCTCCATGGATGAACTGCGTTTGTCATCTGTTGCACGGGATCCTTCGTCATTTGCACTGCAGCTTCCGCCGAAAGCGTTGGCGGCAATGGTCAGCGGTACGACCATCAACCTCTCATGGTCCAACGCCGGCGGTGCATTGCCGGTGATGCGCTACCGTATCTATCGCGGCACCGATTCCGCAACGGTCTCGCTGATCGATTCGACCGCGTCTACATCGTATTCCGATCCCGGTTTGGCCGTCGGTCAGACATACTATTATCGTGTCGCAGCCAGGGATGTGTCCGGCTTCGAAGGTCGCACGAGTGTCGCGGTCTCTGCTTCACCCGTCGATACTGTCGCTCCGGCTGCTCCCCAGGGTCTGATCGCTGCAGCGGGAGATGGCGCCGTGACGTTATCGTGGTCGAAGAGTCCAGAATCGGATTTCCATGCCTATTATGTGTACGGAGATAATGTCCCTGCTCCGGTAGCTCTTGTCGATTCCTTGATGTTCTCCACCGATACGGTCTATGTCGTCGGCGGTCTGACGAATTATACCAACTATTATTTCCGGATCACCGCCGTCGATTCCTCCGGGAATGAAAGTGCGTTCGGTAATGAAGTGTTCGCCATACCCACGGATACAACGAAACCGCCGGTTCCTGTCCTGGTCTCTGCAGTAGCAGGCAACGGTCAAGTCACATTGACATGGAACCGTCTCGCATTCACTGATTTTGCGAACTACCATGGTTATGCTGATACGACAGCAGCACCGCTGGTGCCGGTATTCACGATAACGGACATCAATGATACGTCAACGGTCGTGTCTGGCCTGGTGAACGGGAAGAGCCATTACTTCCGGGTGGAAGCTGCAGACACGAACGGTAATGAGAGCGGATTCAGCAATGAACTGAGTGCGGTGCCGTATGCGGTCTACACCGTCGATGCTATGCTGAACGGCCCTGGGTCGCTGACCCCGCCCGGTATCTCGAATGTCAATGCCAATGACAGTATTGTCTACTCATTCTCGGCGGCAGCGAACCATCATATCGATTCTGTGCTGGTCGATGGCGTGAATGTCGGTGTGGTGAATGCATACACTTTTCAGAATGTCTCCGCTGACCATACCATCGAGGTCTTCACCAGTAT
>JABWAK010000130.1 GCA_013361065.1 Bacteroidota bacterium | reverse complement strand
TGCTCGAGGACGGTCGCCTCGAGGAATTCAACATCGAGCGCACCAGCGACGAACGCCTCGTGGGCAGTATCTTCAAAGGCAAGGTTCGCAACCTGGAGGATGGCCTCAAAGCGGCATTTGTGGACATTGGCTTTGAGAAGAACGCCTTTCTTCATTACTGGGATATCGTGCCGAACCAATTCGACAGCGGTGTGGAGATTGTCGGCGAACCAGGCGTAATCACCTCCCTCTCTCCGGCATCCGTCGTAATAATGCCGCGTCCCCCATTTCCACGGACGCGCATTGGGCGAGTAGGAAGGGTAGTGGATCGGTTCATCTGCCATCGCACGGGAGAAGATGCAGTCCAGCAGATAGAACTGTCCGTCCACATGATGCCGCCCTAGCGGAAATCCTTCCACACCGTCGAAGTACGAATTGCGGATGACGAACTTCTGGTCCTTGTCCTCCCCGCCGTGATGCCACAGTGATGCGGTCAGATTATGTCCATAGAACCGGCTGTCCGTGATGTAGCACCATCCGCGCGGACAAACGTAATCGACCCACCCTTCGAAATAGCATTCCGCATGATAGTACATCCCGTCCGCCGAATTCCACAGACTCACCGTATCACCGCCGCCGCCGATCACGGAACAATAGAGCAGGATGATCCTCGTCCCTCTGCCCCAGATCGCGAACTGGTGGTCATGATCGCCGTACAGGAAACCGTACGGATTCCGGATGGTGAGATTGGCGAAGGTGATATCTGCGGCGCCGGAATCGATATTGACGGTGGCCGATCCCCGGTCCGAAGGATTCTCCTTCAGCCAGTTCTTGCGGAGTTCCGCATATTCGATGACGGTGCTGTCCCGTGATTCGCCGACGATGACGATATTGCCGGTGGTGAGGTAGAGTTTCTCCCGGTAGATGCCGTTACGGACGCGGATGATGGTCCGCTGTGTGTTGTGCTGCGGCACCGACCGGAGCGCCGCGCTGATGGTCGTGTGGTCCCCGCTGCCGTTCTGCGCAACAACGATCACCCGGTCATCACCCGATGCGGTGGAGATGCCGAGAAGGATGCAGACGAGGAGGAGGAACGGTCTCATGGTCGTTTCAGCAGGAGGAAGAGGAGATCCTTCACCGGTTCATTTCTTGGGACGTTCTGCTTTCCGGACGCAGGTATCACCCAGCAGTAGCTTCGTGGGAAGTTTGATATGTTTCGGCTGGAAGAACTCGGCATTGCGGATGTTCTCCAAGGTCAGCTCCACCGCGGCCCGTCCCATAGCGGCGGCCGGCTGATCGATGATCGTCATCTTCGGAGAGAGGAACTGGTTGAAACCGGAATTCCCGAAACAGATGATGTCGAAATCGCGTGCGATCTGCAGTCCCAGCTCGTTCGCGGCACGGTACACACCGAGCGCAACGGGAAAACTGACCGCCAGCAGGAACTCCGGAAGATTGCCGGAACTGTACATCTTCATGAACGCTTTATATCCCTCCTGCTCGCCGAAGCCGCTCAGGATGATCCGTTCGGGATAGACCGGGAGCTTGTGTTTCTTCAGCGCATCCTTGAATCCTTTCAACCGGTCGCGGCCGATGTTGGTGTGCTGGAACCCGCCGATCGTGCCAAGTTTCTTGTAGCCGCAGTTGATCGCCTGTTCCGTTGCCATGAACGCACCGGCATAGTCGTCGTTGACGATCGTGTTGAACTCCTTCAGCGGGATGATACGGTCCAGGAAGGTGATCGGGAGCCCCATCTTCCGGATGGTGTCGAAGATCGTGTAATCGATGGTGTTTTCCGTGACGGAGATGATGAGTCCGTCCACCCGCATGGACAGGAGCGTCTGGATATGCTCGATCTCGCGCTCCGGATTCTCCTGCGACACCGTCAGTACGATCTCATACCCGTTCTCGAAAGCCACGTCGTAGATCGATTCGATGACGGTGGAGAAGAAGAAGTGGGCGATCTTCGGAACGATCACGCCGATCATCCGCGAACTCTTCGACGACAGATTGCGTGCCATGAAGTTCGGTACATAGCCGAGTTCCTTGGCAACCACCTTCACTTTTCGGACCGTCTCGGCGGAGATGTCCGGATGCCCGCGCAGCGCTTTGGATACCGTGACACTGGAGACATTCAGCCGTTTGGCGATGTCCGAGAGCTTTATCTGGAACCCTTTCTTGACCATAGCAGAATATTTCCTTCGTTGGATGGAACCTCACAGACACAATGTCCAAAAAATTGTGTTGTATTCAAAGGACTTACCGCACTTTCCTCGCTGTAAATGCCAGCCATCGGACGAATCCTTCGGCCGCGAGAGCATTCTCATATCCGGCGGGTAAACGACGGTTATCCAGATACTCGTTGTAGAGCCAGGGATCACCGACCGCCAGTACACGGCCGCTGCCGACCGCCGCCTCAGCGATCACCACGGCACCGCGTGCGCGCAATACTTCCCGGGCCGGCGGCTGCAGTGTGAGTGAGCAGAATTGTTTGATGAACGCATACGGCACTCCGGTGAAGAGCGGATGCGGAGGGAATTGCCGGACCGCACCGGAATCGTACCGGTTGTTCACTACATCCTGATGCATGTCCTCGTTGAACCGGATGCCGAACCGTTCGGCCAGGATGTTGAAATGTTCGAATTCCGCATTACCCTTATCATTCCCCATCAGGACCAGCACTCCCCCGCCCCGCACCCAGCGCTCCACTGCATCGGCCTGTTCCGGGGTGACATAGTTCGGAAGGGCCGTCTCTTTCGGTGTGTCCGGATCGACGATGATATAGACGCTGAACCGTCTCAGCAACGAATCGGTCGGCGCCGATTGCAGCGTATCAGGGTCACCGCCGGCACGGTCGATGATCTCCGCCAGCCGGGAGAAACCGCTGTTGGTCGTATCATCCCATGTGTAATGATAACGTTCTTTCACCGTATCCCGCACCGTCCGCCATTCGTTGTTGTAGTACAGGTCCAATCCGACGCTGATCCCTTCCGCCGGCAGCACCGGCATCCCCTGCACGGTGACCTCCTGCGCGGCCGGGACCGGGAGCGACCGGAACTGTTCGGCAACAAGCGATGCAATGCGCACTGCTCCATACCGGGTGAAGTGAGTGTTATCATCCTTCCCGTTCGGTAAGGTCCGGTACATCCCCCGCGGTACGGATGTCAGGAAATACTGTTTGCTTCGCTCCGGTCCGAGCTCAGTGAACAACCGGAGACTCGCCGCATGCAGGTCGATGAGCGGAACATTCCCGCTCCGTGCCACCTCGCGCACAGCATCGGGATACCCGGCATGCTGGTCGATGAACCGGCCGGAACTGTCATACTTCCTCCGGTTGACCGGCGTGAGCAGGATCGGCACGGCACCGCGGGATCGTGCATCGCGGACGAACCGGAGCAGATTGTTGCGGTAATCGGTCCCTGCATCGGCGAACCGCGCCGTGTCCTCCTTCTTCGCGTCGTTATGACCGAACTGGATCATCACCACATCGCCGGGACGAAGCGCGTTCAGCACCGCATCCCATCTCCCTTCCATCAGGAAACTCCGCGTGCTCCGTCCGTTCTTGGCATGATTGAACACTGTGACATTCTTCGAGAGGAACAACGGGAACATCTGTCCCCACCCATGCTCGGGATTGTCGATCAGCGGTTTGTCCGCCATGGTGGAATCGCCCACCAGGAAGATCCTGTATTGCGGCTGTGCCATGAATCCGGCCGCCAGCAACAGCAGCAATACGGCGATGACAGTAAGGATTCGGCGCGGAGGGATCATGGCTGCAGCATCTCGATCTGAATGGCGGAGAGCAGGAACGGACCATACCCTTTGAAATCGTTGGTGCGGAGCGGTTCGCTCAAATAATATTCATAGCTCCCGTCACGGTACGGGGTGCCGCCCAGACCGGAAACCTTCACCACATCATGCAGGAAGACCGAGCCGGCTGCGTCCACTGTGACGAACCTGCCGAGCAGTTTCTCCCACGATTCTCGGGCTACCGCAGCACGGTCCTTCTGGAGATACCCTTTATTGACCCCCTTGGCAAGGGCATAGACGAACATCGCGGATGCCGATGCTTCCGCATAGTTCCCTTTTGCTGCCGGACGGTCCATCACCTGGAACCAGAGCTTCGTTCCGGTATCGCGGTACCGCACTACCGCATCCATATACTCCCGGAACATCCCGATCAGTTCCTGCCGCCGGGGATGAGAGGCCGGAAGATGATCCAGCACATCGACCATCGCCATGGCAAGCCAACCCATCGAGCGCCCCCACACATTGGGAGAGCGGCCGGTCTTGGGATCCGCCCAGCGCATCGCCCGGCTCTCATCCCACCCATGCAAATAGAGTCCGGTAACGGAATCACGCAGGTGCTGTCGGACCTGGAAGAACTGATGCAGCACATCATTGAACGCCTCGGGCGGGCCGAACCGGAGCGTATAGAGCGTATAGAACGGGGATGCCATATACAGTCCATCCAGCCACATCTGATAGGGATAGATCTTCTTGTGCCAGAATCCTCCCTGCTTCGTCCGGGGATGTGTGGCGAGCTGCGCCCGGAGCGTATCGGCGGCGTTCCTGTAGCGCTGTTCACCGGTCAGATCGTACGCACGGATGACGGCGACACCCGGAGTGATGTTGTCGATGTTGTACTCGCCGATCCTGTACGTGGCGATGCTGCCGTCCGGAAGGATGTACAGGTCGAGGTTCCGTTTCATGTACTCACGGTACCGCACATCCTTCGTATGTAGGAAGACTTGATAAAACGATTCCAGCATCAGTCCCTGTTCATAGTTCCACCGGCGGGATTTCGCCTCATCCTGATAGATGATGCTGTCCGGATGGAGCCGCATGAAACTGTCGGCGATACGGACTGACCAGCGGCTGTCCGGTGACGGGGACTGAGCGGACAAGAGAGCAGCGGCGAGAAAGAGAAGAGCGGTCGTTCGTTTCATGGGATGTTCGGTTGATGGATGAAAGAGGGTCATGGTGCGGAGAGCAGACGGCCGTTCCGTCGGACATTCTCGAATCGGAGCCCCTGCACATGTTCGATCACATCCGGCTGTTCCATTCCGTCGAACGTGCAGTTCGTCAGCACCAGTCCGGTGATCGGCGCACGGGCATATCCGCGCACAAAGAGCGCGTGACGTCCTTTGGTTGCGGTCAGGTCGCTGATGACGATGGTACGCATCACCGGATCGAACCGGCCGGCATCACCTTCCTCGTAATGATAATCGACCAGGATCACCGCTTCGCGCACCTCGCCGACGGTGATGCGCCGTGCATAGAAATTCTCGATCACGCCGCCGCGCACGGAGTTGGTCTTGAACCGCAGCGCACGGTCCAGGTGAGGACTGGACATGATGCAGTCCTGCACGAACACATTCCGGATACCGCCGGAGAGTTCACTGCCGAGCACCACCCCGCCGTGTCCCTCCTTCATCGTGCAACCGGTCACCACGATATTCTCCGAGGGGACGTTGATGCGTCGTCCATCCGCATTCCGTCCGGACTTGATGGCAATGCAGTCATCTCCGGTATCGAATAGGCAATCGCGGATGACCACATCCTTCGATGATTCGGGATTGCACCCGTCGTTGTTCGGACCGAGGCCGATCACTGTCACCCGCTCCACCAGTACGCCGGTGCAGAGGACAGGATTGATGAACCACATCGGAGAATCCCTGAGCGTCACTCCGACGATCGCCACATTCCTGCAGTGATACGGCTGGAAGAATGACGGACGGAGATAACTCCCGTCGCCGAAGATGCGCTCTGCTGCCGGGACCCCTTGTTCGACCATCTCCATGAGGCGTGCCCGTGCCTCCTTTTGGCGCGGCATCCCTTCCTTCCAGCCATCCTCCTTGTTCCCTTTCCACGGCCACCAATGAATGGTACTTCCCTGACCATCCAGCACTCCTTCACCCGTGACGGCGATGTTCGAATCGCCATATGCATAGATGAGCGGAGAATAATTCATTACTTCCATCCCTTCCCACCGTGTGAGCACCAGCGGAAGATAGTCGGACGGATTGGTCGAGAAGCGGATCACCGCACCCTTGGCCAGCGAAAGGTTCACGTTGCTGCGGAGACGGATGGCTCCGGTCAGATACTCGCCCGGAGGAACGGTCACACGCCCTCCCCCGGCACGGCTGCAGGAATCGATCGCCCGGCGGAAGGCGGCGCTGTTCATGGTGCGGCCGTCCCCTTTCGCACCGAACGACGTGACATCGAATGAACGGTCCGGGAAGTACGGCAGACGGACCCGCGCGGTGATCTCTTCCGCGGTCCGCCATGGATCCACCGGTCCCTGCTGTGCGCCAAGCAGACCGGTGAGGAGGATGAGTGTCAGGAACATCCGGATCATCATAGCAAGAGTGTCCCGGGATTCGGTGCGGGGAATGAATGGAAATGCGGAACCGGTGACCGGGCCCGCATTCCGTAAGATAAGGAATTCTTCGGATTGTTCGGCAGGACGCGTCGTGTGCACCGCGTCCGATGCCTGGCAGTGCCGTCAGCGGGAGGCAATCCCGCTGACGGCGGACAACGGTGTTACTTGATAAGCATCATCTTCTTCGTCTGCACGTTGTTGCCGGAGCGGAGCGTATAGAAATAGAGCCCGCTGGACAGCTTCGATGCATCGAAAGAGGTCTCGTATCCGGAGGCCGCCTGCACTTCGTTCACCAGCGTCGCCACTTCCTGGCCGACGAGGTTATAGACCTTCAGTGTCACCAGGCCGCTGACCGGCACCTGATACTTGATGGTCGTGGAGGGGTTGAACGGATTCGGATAGTTCTGTTCCAGCGCGAACACGCCGGGAACGAACGAGTTGGTGGCGACCACACCGGTCGGACCGGTATAGGACCAACGGGTGGAGCCGATCACTTTTCCGTCCGTACCGGCCGCGGAGAGGTTCACACTCGCTTTGAAGGATGCATCGAGCGTATCACGGAAGAAGGCGAAACCTTTCCGGTCGAAATCGTGCAGAGCGCGGACCCAGGCGGTGGTCGGCGTGTTCTTCGTCTTGTTGCCGCCGGAGGGGCTGCGGTACCAGTCGAACAGATTGAACATCCCTTTGGGGATCTTATTGAACTGCACATTCACTTTCGTGAATGCGGTCGCGGAATCGGCGCCGATCTTGCTGTTGATATGCCAGGTGAGCGGTGTACCGACACCGGTCACGCCCGCAGCGGCATAGCGGTTGTAGAATCCCTGCTGGGAATCGGAGACCGCATAATAGTTCTTCGCCACCGTCCACTGCGTGGTATCGTTCGGTGCGGAGACGACCCAGTTCATCCGCGCCTTGCCGAAGGGATCCTTCTCGCCGCTGTCGGTGAACTCGGCCTGCCGGGTGGCATCGGTATCGTTGCCGAATCCGAAGGCATCGTACAGCAGGTTGTTCGTGATGATGGATTTATATCCGACGCGTCCGAGCGAGAGGATACCGTGGTACGAACCGCCGTTGATGAGTGTGTTATGATCGAACTTGAAGTACTTGATCGGCGCCGTGCTGTTATAGTGACGCACCACACGGTCCAACCAGTTGACGAAGGTGCAGTTCTGGATGATGAGCGTATCGACCGAACCGGCACGGACATCGATCCCTTTCCCGGCACCCAGATTGGAGCGGCCCAGATAGCCCATGTTTGCGAAGACGGTATTCGTGATGATGACATTCTTCGGTGCCTGGTCCGTACGGATATGATTGCCGTTGGTGTTAGAGAGTACGCAGCTGTCGATGGTGATATTGGCGCCGGCGGCGCCGGTGTTCAGGAGCGAACCCTGGAGGTTGTTCAGGTTCGAATCGATCAGTTCATAGTACCCGGTGATGAAGAGGTTCTTCAGCGTGAGATCGCCGCGCACGTCGAACAGCTGACCCGGAGGGTTACCGTTGGCGGTCGGGAAGAGCATCACGACCGGCAGTTTCCCGGCAACGCTGTCGTTCGCCCGCACCCGCAGGTGCCAGCCGGTGTGACGGAAGATCGCATTTGATAGGTACAGGCCGCCACGCTGCAGCACATAGACACGGTTGGCAACGAAACCGTTGGCGGCCGTATCTTCGGCGATCTGTTGGTTGAGGTACTTACCGCTGACGGTGTACGGCGGCAGTCGCAGGACCGCTTCCTGGCCGATCAACAGGACCGGCAGCAGCATCAGCAGTGCGAGGGAGAAGTAACGAAGGGAACGCATAGGATCCTCCTTAGGTTGATGGAACATGGTGAGTTAATTGTACCGTGTGTTTCGATAGATCACAGATCGACCCGGACACCGAGGTCCGCCGTGAGCCCGTACCGCAGCCGTGAGGTCTGCAGCGTCCAATACGGTTGCACCGTATGGTTCGAGGAGGCGCTCTCCTCGAAGTTGTTCAGATTGTTCACATTGAAGAGTATTGATGCGTAGTCCGTCACCTTGTACTTCACGGAAAGGTCCCAGCGGTTGAAGGCATCGGTGATCGATTCGTTCCGTCCGTCCGCCGAGTACGAACGCGGGAAGGATCCCTGGAAGAAGAGTGACAGTCGGGTGGAGAGATCGCCGATATCGTACCCGACCGCGACATTGCCGAAGAACTCCGGCTGATTGAACAGTTTATTCTTCTCCAGCTTATAGTAGTTGATGTTCCGCGTGGTCACGACCGGTCCAAAGAACGGATCGATGACGGTATCATTCACAGTATAGGTGTGCCAGGTGAGCGTATGCTGTTCGGACCGGATGAACGACAGATTATAGGAGAGCACGAAGAACTGGAGATATCCCGGCAAAAAGTTGAGGTTCGCCTGGTGATCGAACTCGAAGCCCCACACTTTGGCAGGGATGGAGGAATTATAAGGGACGCTCACCCGCAGTGTCGTATTGTTGGCGGGGAAGATATTCCGGTATTTGATACCTAGACTATCGAAAAACGTCTGTCCGTTCGTCATAGGATTATTGTTGGCGACCATGCGGTTCGTGGTATTGGAGAGATCCTCGATCTCCTTATAGAAGGCGGACAGTGAGATCATCCCAAGCACGCCGCCATAGATCGTACTATTCACCTCATAGTTCCACGCTTTGGCGCTGCGGAGGTTGGGATTGCTCAGCAGCAGCATCCCGCTCGATGCATCAGCGATCAAATTCGCAAGACGGGCATTGAAGTCCGGGCGCGCCAATGCCTTATACGCTGCCAACCGGATGTTCATGAAATCGGTCGGCCGGAATGTAAGGTGAAGATGCGGCAGGACATTCGTTTCAGTGTATGTGGTCAGCGTATCCGCGAAATTCCCTTGCGGCACCGGGAACCCGGTGACCGTGTTGGTGGAGTACCGCGTTCTATACTCGTTCTCCTCTTTCTCCACGCGAACACCGGCGATCAGCGTCACGAGATCGCCGAAATTGAAGGTATTCATGACATATCCGGCGGTGACACCTTCGGTGACATCATAATAATTCCCGTACTCGATCGGGTTATTGGCATACTCTTCCACCGAGCCGAACCCGTTCTTGTTCAGGTTGTACCATTCCACTAATGCATCCTTTTGAATGAGAGGATTCATCCGGAATTTGCCGAAGATGGACCGGCTTTGCGGCGGTGCGCCGATGAAATTCGTGAACTTCACCAGCGACCCATCCATTTGAAAGTTCTCGAAGAGCGTCCCTTTATAGATATCTGCCTTGGGCACCAAGCTGCCGTCACTCATCCGAACATTCGGATACTGCTGTGTATAATACGGAGAGAACTCCTGACGGCTGTTCTTCACCCGGTTCTTCGCGCGGTATTTGCCGCCGAATTTCAGATCACCGGAGGCGATATCCCCAAGGACATATTTTTTGGAGATATCGAGGTATGCGGTACGCTCCCGCTCCATATTCTTCTTGTCGTTGAAGAAACCCCATGCCAGGGTCGCTTTCCCGAAGTTGTTGTACGCATAATCCATGAAGAGTTCCGGCGGTCC
>JABWAK010000129.1 GCA_013361065.1 Bacteroidota bacterium | reverse complement strand
GTAATATGGCATCCGTCATCCGGACGACCCGTTTCATTTCTTTCACATCGTGGACCCGAACAATGGATGCGCCGTTCATTACGGCCACAGCGACCGAAGCAGCCGTCCCCTCCAGCCGTTCCTGCACGGGCAGTCCCAGAACTTTTCCGATGAATCCTTTCTTTGACGTACCGATCAGAATCGGGCATCCCAACGCACGGAATTCCGACAGATGCCGCAGTAATGAAAGGTTATGTTCTGTTTCCTTTCCGAAGCCGATCCCCGGATCGATGATAATGGAGGTGACGCCGGCCTTCCGCGCTGCGGCTACAGATGCAGCAAGAGATTCCTTCACTTCGGCCACCACATTCTCATAATATGGGGCGATCTGCATCGTTTCAGGGGTCCCCTGGATATGCATGACTACCAGCGCCGCGCCGTGGGCAGCTGCAACAGAAGCGATCGCAGGATCGAACGTGAGGCCGCTGATATCGTTGACGATGTGAGCGCCGGCCTTCAATGCAGCATCGGCAACCGCCGATTTGGTCGTATCAATGGAGATCAGCACATCGGATTCCACTGCAAGACGTTCGATCACCGGAAGGACGCGCCGCAGTTCCTCTTCCGCGCTGACCGCCGTAGAACCGCCATAGACCGTCGCTGGCCGCGTTGACTCACCGCCAACATCGATGATATCCGCCCCGTCCCGGACCATTTCCAGCGCCTTCTTCACGGCAGCATCGGTGGAAGGATATGCCCCGCCGTCAGAGAAGGAATCCGGGGTCACATTCAGCACACCCATCACAGCGGTCCGTTGCCGCAGATCGAGCGGCCGGTCCCTGCACAGCAACGTACCGGATATGTCAGAAGCACCGCTCATGATGGTCAAAATATCGAAACGTTGACGGAGATGCAAAAGGAAAAAGGGCGGAAAACGACGGACCCTCTGAGTTTATCAGAGGGTCCGGTGCGGATCACTTCGTGAAGAGCTTCGTCCACTCGTACTTGCGGCGTTTCTTCCATGCCGCATTGTGGTACAGGTAGCTGAAGATGAGCGGCACGACCGTGGTCGCTTCCGCATACACCATCTGCTCGTACGTGGTCTCCACCTTGCCCCACGAGCTGGCTTCCTTCAGCGTGGAGGAGGAGCAGGCACCGTCGCGCACATCGGCGACCGTGATCTGGATGGCGTACTCATGCATCGGCACATCCACACCGAGCACTTCGGCGCAGACCACCGTATCCTGGATGAAGTTCTTCGGCACACCGCCGCCGATCATGAAGAGACCGGAGGTCTTCGCCTTCATCTTGATCTGGGTCAGCTCATAGAAGTCCTTCACCGAGTCGATGCTCATGTACGGCTTCCCGGCTTTGATCCGTTCATGCTGATGCTTCACCAGGCCGAACCCGGCGGACGAGTCGGAGAAGGCCGGGCAGAAGATGGGCACGTTGTTCTCATAGGCGATCTGGACGAGGGAGTTCTTCTTTTTGGCGTTCTTCACACACCACTTCCCCATCTCATAGATGAACTCGCGCGAGGAGTACGGACGCGGCTCGAGCGACTCGGCGATCTCATAGATCGTGCCGTCGCAGACCTGCAGCGCTTCCTCATCGATGTAGGTATCATAGATACGGTCGACGTAGTTGTTGCGGAGCATGTTGTCGTCAATGAACGGCGTTCCCTTATAATGCTTGAATCCAAGCGCCTCGAAGAAGTCCATATCCACGATCGATGCTCCGGTCGCAACGACCATATCGACCATGTTGTACTTCACCATGTCATGGTACACGTTCATGCAGCCGCCGGCGCTGGTGCTGCCGGCCAGAACGAGGGCGTTCGTGCAGCCGTTGTGTTCGATCATCTTCTTGAAGATGTCGGCCGCACGGGCGGTATCACGCGAGCTGAACGACATATCGCGCATGGCGTTGATGATGGGGGTGGAATCGAATTTCGTCGCATCGACCTGCTTCACGACGTCCTTCAAGAGTGCTTTTTTCTTCATGGATGGACTCCTGGTATTGAGAGTGATTGGTTTTGTTCGTTGATTCGAAAGTTGGTCACGCGGACACCCACTTGAGACCGATGACAGAACCGATCAGGGTGGTCAGGAACAGGATGCGCCAGAGGTCCGCCGGTTCACGGAACACGACAATGCCGATGATGACGGTTCCCGCCGCTCCGATCCCTGTCCAGACGGCATAGGCGGTGCCGATCGGCAGTGTCTGCACCGCTTTGTAGAGCAGCGCCATGCTCACCGTCAGACAGACGACGAATCCGGCCAGCCACCATGCGGATTCAGCGCCGGTGGTCTCTTTGGCCTTTGCGAGACAGGAGGCGAAACCGGCCTCGAACAGTCCTGCAATGATCAGCAGAATCCAATTCATGAGCGATACAAGTGTGAATGTGAGGAGCAGTGGAACGGGAACGGATGGAACCGGGAGTACGGCCGGGACCGGACGCCTTATGGGCGCACGGCACCGCCGTCCGAGAGGATGAAGGAGGAGATATAGATCGTCTCCAGAAAGCGCAGTATGATGGTGGTGATGGTCATAGCGTGGTCAGAACTGGAACAAAGATACGGAATTCCGCAGACTTCTCCAATCACAGATACCGGAGTTCGGGGTGCAAATAGTTCCGCACATAATCGCTCACCGAATCCTCAAGCGGCCGGAACTGCACCGGACATCCGGCAGCCTGAAGCTTGGTGATGGATGCTTCCGTCCGGTACTGATAGGCGCCGCGGATCTCCTCCGGCATCTCGATGTACTCGATGTTCGGCGAGAGCTCCAGCGCGGCAAAGACAGACCGTGCCAGGTCATTCCACGAGCGTGCTTTGCCGGTGCCGAGATTGAAGATGCCGTTCACTTTGGGGGCATTGAGCAGCCACCAGAGCACCTCCGTACAATCCTTGATGTACACGAAATCCCGCACCTGCTCGCCGTGCTTGTATTCCGGCCGGTACGACTTGAAGAGACGGATCTTCCCCTGTTCCTGGATCTGATAGTACGCCTTGCAGATGAGACTCTTCATCTCCCCTTTGTGATATTCGTTCGGTCCGAACACATTAAAGAACTTGATGCCGGCGACCTTGTGCTGCAGGTCGTGCTGCAGGATCCACTGGTCCATAATCTGTTTGGAATACCCGTACGCATTCAGCGGACGGAGGGTCGGTGATACGGCATCGGCATCCGAAAAACCGAGTGCACCATCGCCATATGTTGCGCCGCTGCTGGCATAGATGAAGCGCGCTTTCTTGCGGACAGACCATTCCGCCAGGATCCGGGTATACCGATAGTTGTTCTCCATGAGGTGCTCAACGTCCCGCTCCGTGGTGGAGGAATTGGCCCCCATATGGATGATCGCCTCGATCTTCGGCAGCCGTTCGTTCAGCAGCATCTCGATGAATGCGTCCTTATGGACATAATCGGTGAACCGTTTCCCAACCAGATTCTTCCATTTGTCGGAGGTCCCCATATCGTCCACGACCAGGACATCGGTCTCCCCATGTTCGTTGAGTTTGGCAAGCATCGCGCTGCCGATGAACCCTGCACCGCCGGTCACGACTATCATTTGATCCCCATTCCCGAGATGACGTCCTTGGATGTAGTGAGTAACGCGAAATTCGCTCCGTCCGCTGCTGTCGCCAGCAGCATGCCGTTCGATTCTACTCCCATCAGTTTCGCCGGAGCAAGGTTCGCCACGACGATGATGGTCTTGCCGATGAGCTGTTCCGGAGTCACCTTCTCCGCGATCCCTGCCACGATCTGCCGCTGTTCGAAACCCAGGTCGATCTGCAGTTTGAGCAGTTTCTTCGATTTCGGGACCGCCTCGGCTGCGATCACAGTCGCGGTACGGAGATCGATCTTCGCGAAATCATCGTACGTCACCTGCGGTTTCAACGGCGCATACTCCGCTGCCGAAGCGGCGGCCGGAGGGGCAGCATGCACACCCAGTGCAGCCAATTCATTCTCGATCACAGCATCCTCGATCTTGGTGAACAGGATCTCGGACGTGCCGAGTGTATGTCCGGCCGGCAGTTTCATCTCCCCCGCCGCGGACCATTGTTCCTTCGCGATCGGGTCCGCGATGTTCAGCATGGACCAGACCTTGTCCGATGAAAACGGCACCACGGGAGCGAACAGGACCGCCATCGACCGGACGATATTGAGACAGATATGCAGCGTCGTGCCGCATTCCGCCGGCGCGCTCTTGAAACTCTTCCACGGCTCGCTGTCATTGAAGTACTTGTTGGCCGCCCGGGCAACGTTCATCATCTCCATGGTCGCATCGCGGAAACGGAACTGTTCGATCAGTCCCCCGATCCGTTCCGGCGCCGTGCGGACGAATGACAGCACCGCCTGATCGCGTTCGTTGAGGGGACCGAGCGGCGGGACCGCATTGCCGAAGTTCTTCGCCGCGAAGGTGATCGTCCGGTTGATGAAATTACCGTAGATGTCGGCCAGCTCATTGTTGTTCTTCGCCTGGAAATCCTTCCAGTAGAAATCCGAATCCTTCGTTTCCGGCAGATTGGTGGCGATCGTATAGCGGAACAGATCGGCAGGGTACCGGTCGAGGATGTCCTTCACATAGATCGCATTATTGCGGCTCTTGGAGAACTTCCCCCCTTCCAGGTTCAGGAACTCGTTCGCCGGCACATTGTCCGGCAGGATGTATCCGGTCTTCGCCATCAATTCCGCCGGGAAGACGACGGTATGGAAGACGATGTTGTCCTTGCCGAGGAAGGCGATGTATCGTGTGGTGGGATCGCACCAGTACTGTTTCCAACGCTCAGGATCCCCCTGGCCGATCGCCCATTCCTTGGTCGCAGAGATATACCCCAGAACGGCATCGAACCAGACGTAGATGACCTTCCCGTCCGCGCCGTCGATCGGCACCGGGATGCCCCAGCTCAGATCACGGGTCACCGCCCGGTCCTGGAGCCCTTCCTTCAGCCAGCTGCGTGTCTGCTGCAGCACATTGTCCTTCCACTCCGGTGCATGCTGTTCCAGGTATTCTTCCAGTCTCTTCTGAAAACTTCCGAGCGTGAAATACCAATGCTTCGTCCGCTTCACGACCGGCGTCTTGCCGGTGATGAGGCTCTTCGGATCCTTCAGGTCGAGCTGATCGTAGTACTTGCCGCAGTTGTCGCATTGATCGCCGCGCGCCTTGTCGTATCCGCAGTTGGGACAGATCCCTTCCACATACCGGTCCGGAAGGAACATCTTCGCTTCCGCATCATAGAATTGATCCTGCTCCTTCGGCACCAGGAATCCTTTGTCCAGCAGGTCCAGGAAGAATTCCTTTGCGGTCTCGTGATGGATGGGTCGGGAGGTCCGGGAATAATTGTCGAAGTGGATGCCGAAACGGCGGAAGGCATCGGCATTGGCGGCGTGGTATTTGTCCACGATCGCCTGCGGGGTGGTCTTCTCCCTCTCCGCCGAGATGGTGATGGCGACACCATGCTCATCGGAACCGCAGATATGGAGCACATCGCGGTGACACAACCGTTGGTACCGGGTGTAGATATCGGAAGGGACGTAACATCCTGCCAGATGGCCGAGATGGATGTGTCCGTTGGCATACGGGAGCGCGGAAGTGACAAGGATGCGCTTGAAATTATTTTGCATGGAGGATTCTTCGTAATTGCACGATTAAAGAGAGCATCACTAAGGGAAGATACACATTTCTCCGGAGAAGTTCGAGGGCACGTTCTGCCGCATCCATACACGCTTCGAGGTCCTTCGTGCCGAACCGGCCGGTGAACCGCACCAGATCCTCCTCCTGGTCCGCATTGAAGAGATGGTGCCGGCCCCCTTCCCGCAGCATCACCGCATCGCGGAACCAGACCAGGATCATGGCAAGGAGCTGTTCGGCACGGTCGCGCTTGTTCCCGGTCAGGTATTCCTCCTGTTCCTCCATCAGCTTGATCTGGCTTGCGCCGAGGATGCTCCGCAGGAACGGCGCGACATCGGTGCGGAACTGCGTGATCTCTGAACTAATGAGCTCCACGGCGCGCGTATAGCTCCCGTTCGCGAGCCGGGCGACCATGGCGGCCTCCTGCTCCGACATCCGCTGCCGTTCCATCAGCGCCGCAGCGATCTCCTTGTCGGTCAGCGTGGCACACTGCAGCAGCTGGCAACGGGAGAGGATGGTCTGCTTCATCGCATCCTTGCGTGATGTCACCAGCAGGAAGTGGACGCCCTCCAGCGGTTCCTCCAGCACCTTCAGCAGCGAATTCGCCGCCTCATCGTTCATCGCTTCCGCATCGAAGATGACGAAGATCCGCTTCCCCTGCTCGGCGCCGCTCATGGACGATTGTTTCCGGATATCGCGGATGGAAGGGATACGGATGAATTTCGCTTTCGGGATATCGATGTGGAAGTACGGATCCTTCGCCTTCTCCGCCGTCTGGCGCCGGATCTCGTCCACGACTTCGGTGTCCGGCTGGCCGTCATCATCGCCCGCGGACTTTTTTGCATCGCTTCCTGGAAGCGGGAAGATGAGATGCAGGTTGGGATGCTGCAGGGAATCCATCTTGCGGCAGCTGGAACAGGTGCCGCAGGCCTCATCCCCGCCGCGTGCGCAGAGCAGGACGCGCGCAACTTCGATCGCCAATGCGTCCTTCCCCACGCCGGCATTGCCCCACAGCAGGTAGGCATGCGCCACACGGCCGCCGGAAACTGCGGAACGAAGGATCCCTTTGATGCGTGTTTGACCGATGACTCGGTCCCAGTTAGAAGGCATGGCCGATCCCAAAATGGACGATGGAGAAAGAATCATGGAAGAACCGCTGTTCCTGTAACCACTGTTCCCCCTGCGGTTTCTTCGGGTCGTACAGGCGCCAGGCAACGTCGAACCGGAACGGTCCGACGAAGGTCTCATACCGGAGACCGAATCCCACCGCCATGGCCGTTTCGCGAACCATCACATCCTCTGCACTCTCCCAGGTATTGCCGAGATCGAGGAAGAGGACCGACCAAAAACGTGCGAGCTCCAGCACATTCAGATTGCCGCCGTTCGGGAAGAGCTGGAGCCGGGATTCGATACTCCCTTCGAACGCGATATTCCCCCCTTGCAGAGCATCACTGAACGATGCGAGCTGCTTGTCCTTCCACCCGCGTACACTGCCGCTGCCTCCCACCAGGAAACGGCGCGGGAGCGGCACCGGTGTCGGATTGGCAGTCTCATTATACAACTGTGCAATACCCGCCTTCACCTTGAAGGCGAGGACATGGCGTTGTGCGTTCGATCCGCTCAAGTAGTGCTTTGCAAGGAAGGAGACCTTCACATATTCCGAGTACGGAAGGCCGAAACCGCCGGCCGTCCGGCTCACGAGGCCAGCCTCCTCCACGGTGATGGAGTGGAAGAAACCGGCGGTCGGCGAGAAGAAATTGTTCGTCTTATCCCTCTGGAGGGTGAAGGACTCGATGACATTGAACTGCTTCGTGGAATCATCCGGCCGGATGCCGGTCGTTTTTTCGGTCTTGTAGAACGGATCGACCCGTTCCACATTGAACTCGGTCACGCCGATCGTGAAGGTCGCCACTTTGCTGCTGAAGGCGATCCGCCCGCGGAGTGTGTTCAGATCGTAGTCCTCCTGCTTCTCCGCTTCGGCGGTCAGCGAGATGGCCGCACTGGTCTTGTTGCTGAAGAAGTACGGGAAGACCAGCTGAGACTCGATATCCGCCTTACCGAAGAGCGTCGGTTCCGCCAGACCGCTGTTGAAGGCACCGGGGAAATCGAGGTCTTCGATCTTATTGGCACGTGCCCGCGAGCTGATGGAGAAGTTCTGCGCCCCGCCAAAAAGGTTACGGTGCTTGTAACTGAGTCCGAAACCGGTCGAGAAGAGCGAGTTGTTCTCGTTGAGCACAAGCAGTTCCGGAGTGATCTCCTGGAGTTCCAGCATCCGGAACGAGATCATCAGCGGGATGGCCTCCTGGGCATGGGAACGGACCGGCGGCAGTTTCCGGATGCTGGCGAATTCGAACACACCCAACCGGTTCAGATTCTGTTCGCTGGTGATCCGTTTCTCGTCATTGTACATCTCCCCTTGTTCGAAATCGAGCTGCCGTACCAGCACGGAACTATCGATCGCCGCATCCTGATGATCGAACTGGACATCACCGAATACGAACCGGGTACCGGTGACGAAGCGAAGGGTGATGCTGATATTGTTCGTGGACGCATAGCGCACCTGACCGACACTGTCCAGGAACGCCTCGGCGTATCCGGCATTCGTGAGTGTACGGAGGATGCGGGATTGTTCCGCCACAACGGTGTTCTTGTTGAACGGGTCCCCGGACCGCAGTAACGGACGCTGGAAGACCTCCTGTGCCACGATCTCCGGTACGGCGTCCAGACCGATGATCCGTACGGTATCGATCACGGACTGCTCGTTCTCGTCAATGGTGAGAGCAATCTGCACTTCCCGGCGGTCCGCGGAATAGGTGAGCACCGTATCGACCCGGACTTTGAAGTATCCACGGTCCCGGAAGAACTCCCGGATACTGATCACATCCTGCTGGAAGAGCACCTGATTGAAGTAAGCGCGCGGAGCACCGATCTTCTCATAGATATTCTCATTGAGCATCACCCAGATCCCCCACGGGGATTCCAGTGTTGCCATCTGATTCACGACCTCTTGCTCTGCCGTGACCCCATTGATGGTGATGTCGATATCGGTCACTTCGACACGGTCCTGCGCCGGCTGTGCGGTGAGCACGGCAGTGCACAGCAACAACAGGACAGTCCAGGCTTGGATGGGATGTGCGGGTCGGTCTCTCACGGGCGGTGTGGGATATCCATAAAAAAACCCAGCGGTGGGATGCTGGGTTCCATCAGTGTGCGGGATGGTGCGGACGGATCAATAATCGTTCTCGTCCTCGTAGAAGAAGTCACCGTCGGTCGGATAATCCGGCCAGATATCCTCGATGCTCTCGTACGGTTCGTCCGCATCCTCCAATTCGTTGAGGTTCTCGATGAGCTCCGGAGGTGAACCGGTGCGGATCGCATAATCAATGAGTTCCTCTTTTGTGGCCGGCCACGGTGCATCATCAAGATACGAGGCCAGTTCCATTGTCCAGATCATAGTTCGAATGCCTTTGTGCTGATTGCCTATTTACGGTTGTCCACCAGCTGAGAACGGATCTTCTCATAGTCGACATCGTCAACGAAGAATTCCACAGGATTCATCTTATCGCCGTTCCGGATCACTTCATAATGCAGGTGCGGGCCGGTGGAACGTCCGGTGTTCCCGGAATACGCGATCAACTGTCCCCGTTTCACCCTCTCGCCGGACCGTGCCACGCATTTGGAGAGATGGGCATACCAGGATTTGTAACCGAACCCATGGTTCAGTTCCAGTGCGATCCCATAGCCGCTGCCGGTGGGACCTGAGAATTCGACCACGCCGTCCCCCGTAGCATAGACCGGAGTACCGACATCATTATGGATATCGACCCCTTCATGACGCTTCAACACACCGATGAACGGGTCCTTTCTCATACCGAAACCGTGATAGGAATACGTCCCGACCATCGGCTTGATGGCCGGAATGGACGAGAAGACGACCTTATTGTTCTCATACTGCCGGTAGATCGCTTCATAGCTCCCCTTCTGGAACTCGATCTCTTTATCCAGTTTGTTCAGCAGCGTCTGTGACGCGCTGATCAGTTTTCCGGCTTCGGATGAGACCAATCCTTCATAGGATTCAGCGGATGCACCGCCGGTCCCAAGCTGGCGGGTCTCGTAATCGATCTTCGGGAGATTGACGATGGAGCGAAGTTGATTGTCGCTTTGCGCGAAGGAATTCAGGTACTCGGAGTACCGGTCCATCCGCTCATTCAGTTCCGCAAGCTGGTTCCGCAGCAGGATATTCTCTGTGGAGAGCTCGCCGGCGGTTTTGAGGCCCAATCCAAGGAAATCGCCATAGGAATTATTGACGATCCCGAGCGTGAACAATCCGGCGGTCGTCAGAACCGCA